>JAJCYJ010000648.1 GCA_029262975.1 Saprospiraceae bacterium | reverse complement strand
GCCCTGAACATACCGACATCACCGCTGCGCATAGCATTGCGAAGAGTAGCTGATTCCATAACCTCTATGCGAATAGTCAACCCCAGATATTCCCATTGTTTGGCAATAAAAGTGGTCAAATCAAGGTAATCTTTACTGGTATGAATAACCAGTGGCTGCAGTAATAGATCCTGATCAAACTGCGAGAGGATTTTCAAGGCCAAATCTTTGTTGTAGTTATATCCACTAACTTTTTTAGGATCATATGCAGGCAATCCTCTTGTGATGACACCAGCATCAGCTGGTACACCGATATTGTTACGCAAGCTTGATAACATTAGTTTACGTTGGATACCATAATTGAGTGCCTGACGGAATTCTTTAGATTTTAGTAAAGGATGCGCAGATGGTGCAGCGGGGTTAATACCCAAATATTCAAAATTAAGATATGGTGATTTGATAAACCTTATCCGGTCCTTATACTGCTCCCTGAGCTCACCGTCTGGTGTCAGAGCCGTGTTTATATAAGAAGATTCAAGACCTGTAAAAAAGTCAATTCTTTGATTGATCAATTCTAAAAAGGCTATACTTCTTTCTCCAATGAAACTGGTCCGGACACCGTCCAAATTCGAAGAATCCTCATTGTTCGGCTCATAATATTCATCATAACGCGTCAAAAACAAACCTTGATGGTCAATCCATCTTTTAAAAACAAATGGCCCTGATCCTACCGGGTTTTTAAAAAAATCCTGACTATAAAATTGTATGGCTTCTTTCGGTACTATAGAGCAATATTGCATCGTAAGTAGACTGGGTAAAGGAGCAAAAGGTTTCTGAAGCTTTAATTGAAAAACCGTATCATTTAGTGCGGTAAAAGGCTCGAAATCAGCTACCCTACCAGCAAAAATCCAAGATCCGGGAGCATTAATAGTCGTGTCAATAAGTCTTGAAAAGCTATAGACGACATCATCAGCATTTATAATTCGTTCTTCAGGATTGTCAAAACAGGCATTTTTATGAAACAATACCCCTGATCGAAGAAAAAAAGTATAAGTAAGCGCGTCTTCTGAAATTATCCAACTTTTAGCGATACCTGGCACGACATTCAAGTTGTCATCGAGACGCACGAGTGTAGAGAAAATGTGATTAATTGCCCAAATATTATTTTGACTTCTGGCGTAAGCAGGGTCAAGGGAAGTAATATTGTTGTGTTGATTGTAATGAAACACAACAGGATTTAATTCAGCTACACCTGATGTACATGCAACGATGGCACAAAAGAGACTAATAGATAGAGTTATCTTCAATAGCTTCACGGCGACAAAGATAATATTCGCTTACTTTGGTTTTGGCTATTGCGCGATAATCTCCGTTATTTCGGCAAATCGTTCTACCCGTCCGATAATTAAGACAGTTTTATGGAAGAAGAGTTAGATAAATACAAACCGATCAATTGTGATTTTCACGATCATTTTGAAATACACGCCGTCAGAGGAACCTGGTTAAAAATTCATGCGAATCATCCGTCTGGCAAACAAGAAATAATATCAAAGATTAAAACATTGCTTACCAGGGACGGTGAGGAGTATGCTGTTTTATTGGATCAACGTCACTTGCGCCTTGATTATGTAGTTAAACTTGAACCATTGGATCCTGATAGTGATCTATTGGGACACTTATTAGACAAATTAGACTATAATAATTGGGCTAATAAACGGTTTTTCGATCTGTTCGAAGCTCAGAATCTGCTTCCGGAGGTGGTAAAGACAATGAGTCATATCTTGAATGCACATGATATCTGGAATAAAAGAATGCTGCCTTCTGGTGACCATTTTGATGTATGGCAAAATCATCAATTTGAGACATGGAATACCTTAAATCAAAAGCTATTCCTCGAAACATTGAATATTCTCAATATCTACGAGCCATCTCATATACTTAATTATAAAAACCTTGCAGGTAATCCTTTTCGGTCCTCAATAAGTGGAATCATTTCACACATGGTAAACCATGCTACCTACCATCGTGGACAAATAATTACGTTTTTACAAGAGTCGAAACTGAAAACTATATCTACAGATTACATCTTATTCTGTCGTCGTAACTTAATATGACTGTCGATATAATTCTAAATTTTACTTTAAAATTAATAAGGAAAATCAGTATCAGTTTACTTGTTTTTGTTGGTATTATTAGTTTTCAAAAAGATGTCTATTGTCAGGATACGATTACACATCAGGTTGAAATTACAAATGCTATTTTTCCGGTAATTTTTTATTTGCCAGAAACGAGAATAGGATTTGGACTTACAGGTATTGTAACCTTCGATCAATATGATAATCCTGAATCTGAGATTAAAAGAGTCTCACAAATTCAGCCGAGTTTTGCCTATACTATAAATAAACAAATTTTATTGTATCTGCCGTTCGAATTATATTTTAATTCCGATCGGTTCAAAACTACAGGAGAATTAGGATACTTTAAGTACTTCTACAATTATTATGGATCAGGTATAGAAAGTACGGTCATGGACCGGGAGACTTATGATGTCACATATCCCAGACTCAAGGTGGAGGGTCTGCAAAGGCTTAATACTGTTATTTCAGCTGGTCTAGTCTATAGATATGATAATTATAATATAACCAGAATAAACCCAGGGGGATTATTGGACAGTAAGGGGCCTATTGGAAGTGAAGGAGGAATATTGTCGGCATTTGGACTTACGGTTGAATATGATAACCGTGACGACATTTTTCTACCTTTTAAAGGGGGGCGTGGTTCGCTTTCTTTTCTTAATAGCCGTTCCCATTTTGGTAGCGATTTCAATTATTCAAAAATAGAAATTAGTTATTCGAAATATTTCTCATTCGGGAATGAGAAGATTTTGGCCGTTGACTTTCATACAGGTGGTATTACTGGAAGTGTTCCGTTTTATGAACAATTCTATATAGGTTCTCCAAAGCGGTCGCGGGGTACTCTTGATCGCCGATATATGGATCGTAATATATTGTCGATACAACAAGAATATCGTTTTCCAATCTGGCAAAGATTTT
>JAJCYJ010000647.1 GCA_029262975.1 Saprospiraceae bacterium | reverse complement strand
GCGTAGGGTAGTGGCTCCAACGAATGAAGCGACATTAGGACTGACCCCTTTATCTTCAAGATATTGAAGGTATTCTCCCAGGGTTGTCCATTCGACGCTGAATTTAATATCCCCCTGAGAATTGATTAACCGTTCTTTCATTGATACATTCAATGGTCCCATAGACGAGCCCTCACCCATAACTTCGAGCGTAACACCTTGCTTGATGTCACTCATGCCCCGACCGTCTTCTATCAGGCTAACAGTGGCCCAACTCAGCATATTGACAAAACCTGGACTAAGAATATGTCCGCCGGCATCGATCTCCGTTTTACCTTTTCCTTTTACTTCGCCTACTGCTGCAATCTTGTCATCATTAATGGCGATTGCACCATTATATCGCTCACTTCCGGAACCATCGACAATAGTCGCATTCCTGATTAGTACATCATAAGTCTTTTCGGGCTGGCATGAAAAAAGGATTGTAAAGAGAGCAGTTAGAAGAATGGAATGAGTCAATTTCATTGAATGGTCTTTAAGAATCAAAAAGTGGGAAAGTAAAATTATTCCACAATTTAGCCATTAGCGGGTAATTTATAGGTCGTATCCGGAATTGAAAACGCCAAATTAAGAACTGATCAAATTTAGTCAGATCACCTGATATTATGTAACTATGCAGTCCGAGTAAGATTATTATAATACGAACATGAATAAAGAAGAATTACTGAATGGCCAACTGCGTCTACCTGTTGTGGCTGCACCTATGTTTTTAATATCCGGTCCCAAACTAGTAACATCCTGTTGTAAAAATGGAATAGTTGGCACCTTTCCTGCACTCAATAACCGATCAACCGAAGGCTTTGATCAATGGTGTACAGATATTGAAAATGAACTAAAGGAGTTTGAAACAGCGACGGGTCAAAAAGCAGTTCCATATGGAGTAAACTTGATTGTTCATCATTCTAATCCCAGGGTGGAGGCGGATTTGGACATCTGCATTAAGCATAAGGTTCCTATCATTATTACTTCTTTAGGGGCTGTTGCAGATCTTGTCGATAAGGTTCATGCCTATGGCGGGATGGTCTTTCATGACGTAATCAACAAGCGACATGCACAAAAAGCTGTTGAAGCAGGGGTAGACGGATTGATATGTGTATCGGCAGGAGCCGGGGGACATGCAGGTTTATTGAATCCGATGCCTTTTGTAAAAGAAATGCGTTCATTCTTTGATGGCATCATATTGCTCAGTGGGTGTATCAGTGACGGTTATGATGTAGCTTCAGCACTTCAGATGGGTGCAGACCTGGCTTACATGGGTACCCGGTTTATCAATGTGTCCGAATCTCGTGCCGATGAAGGGTATCAAAAGATGATCATGGAATCAGGAACTGCCGATATCGTCTATACGGCAGCAGTGTCTGGCGTCAATGCCAACTTTCTAAGGAAAAGTCTTGAAGCTATGGGCATCACCAAAGAAATGTGGAGCATTAAGGGTAAAATAGATTTTGGTAAAGAGCTCGATGCTGCACAGGCAGAAGCAAAAGCATGGAAGACAATTTGGTCAGCTGGTCAGGGTGTTGCTTCTATTGATAATGTATTGCCTGTCAGCAGGTTAGTAGATTTGTTACACAAAGAATTCAGTGCTGCGATTATGGCTCAGAAGCAATTACTTGAAAAATACGCTGCCACCAATGTCTGATCAAAAAACTGTTCTATATAAAAAAGAAGGTTCTGTTGCCAGGATTCTGTTCAATCGGCCGGATAGCCTGAATGCCTACAATGAAATAATGATGCAGTCTTTTAAATCTTGTTTGCAGAAAGCAAAGGAAGACTCTGAAGTCAAGGTGATCATCTTATCCGGTGTGGGTCGTGCTTTTTCAGCAGGAGTGGATTTAAAAACGACCACAACGGCAGACTTCCAGAAAGGAGCTTCATTTATGGAACTTGGTCATGAAGTGGGTGCGCTCATTGGTAATATGCCAAAGGTGACTATTGCCCAGGTACATGGCTACTGTTTTACAGGGGCACTGGAGATTATGTTATTTTTTGATATGGCATATTGCTCAGACACAACACAATTTGGAGATACGCATGCTAAGTGGGGTATCATACCAAGGTGGGGCATGACACAGAGACTGGCAAGAAGGGTAGGACTCGCAAAGGCGAAAGAATTGACATTCCGGGCTATGAGGGTAAAAGGACCGGAGGCAGAAAGAATAGGACTTGTTAATCGTGCTTTTCCTGATGCGTCACTTCATGAAGAAGTGCAGAAAATAGCTGAAGAAATAAGTGCGAACAGTCATGAAGCTATTGTAGCCATCAAGAAACTGTATGACGATGGATATCATACAACACTTAGTGAAGGCTTGCGTCTGGAATTAGAAACGGATACTCAACTCGGAGACACTACAGATAACATAAGTCAATTTGAATCTAAAAAGTTCAGCTCCAATTCGTAGAATTGAAAAGAATCAAATCAATAAATAATCCCTTGATCAGGGCAATGTAAAAGAAAGATTACCTGAAGTCCGAATGCCATTCTTAATCGTAATAACGATCAGGTTGTTATAATCGGATTCATCAAATTGTGTATACTCTTCTTTCTCCAATAATAGATTAGCGAGGGAAGGAGTAGAATTAGAATGTCCAACCACAAGTATATTTTGATTTTTTAATGCTGATAACTGTCCCGCAATTACGTTAAGATTGCGCGGGTCGTATGTGCCAATAGCAATTTTTGTATTTCTGGAAAGCGGAAAAGCAGTTTGCTTTGTCCTTTTATAATCTGATGAATAGATGCGGTTAATATTCTTATCATTGAGAATCTCGGACAATAGAACAGCTCTTTTCTTACCTGTCTCTGTGAGTGCAGGATCACTTGTGCCGTCGTCAGCTTTTTCAGCATGTCTTACTAAATAAATTGTAGTTGTACTTTCCTCACTTATGCCTTTGGGGGTATTTGTTGTACTACATGAAGAAAGAA
>JAJCYJ010000646.1 GCA_029262975.1 Saprospiraceae bacterium | reverse complement strand
ATGTAGCACAGTTAATATCATTGCTTAAGAAGAAAAACATTAATGGATTGATCCTTGATCTAAGAGATAACCTTGGTGGTGCACTCATAGACGCTATTGATATTAGTGGATTATTTATTGAAGAAGGACCGGTAGTACAGGTGAAATCCCGGGATAGAAGACCATATATTCATCGTGATAATAATGCAAGTGTGTCCTATGATGGCCCGCTCATTGTCTTAGTTAATAATTACAGTGCATCTGCATCTGAAATTGTCGCAGGAGCGCTACAGGATTATGGTCGTGCTGTCGTAGTTGGTAGCCAGACTTTTGGCAAGGGCAGTGTCCAGAATTTTATCGACCTCGATCGGGCGATCCGTAATAATGATGAGGTCAAGCCACTCGGTGAGGTGAAATTGACTATTCAAAAATATTACCGCGTTAACGGTGAATCTACTCAACTGAAAGGAGTACTTCCAGATGTGACCCTGCCTGATTCATATGATTTAATCCCTACAGGGGAGCGTGAGAATCCAGGTGCCCTGGCCTGGTCAAGATTAGAAGAAGTGAAACATGGACAAAAGGTATTTACATATAATGACATTCCCTCTCTTCTAAAAAAGAGCGATGCCAGGGTCTCATCCAGCGATGAATTTGCGTTGATAAAAGAGTATGCACAGTGGTTAAAAGATAATAAAGACAGAACTTCTAATTCACTCGTCCTTGAAGATTATATGACCAAAGTAAAAGAGCTAAAAGATAGGAATGAGCGGTATGAATCCATTCTTGACAAGCCGGTAGAGGGTCTCATGGTGGCTGCTATACCGATTGATTTCGACTCGGAAATCAGTGATGAAGAAAAAGAAGCTCGTGCCGAGGCATGGCAGAAAGGGGTCAAGCAGGACTTTTATCTAGAAGAAGCCATGGCTATTATGGCCGATATCCTTAAAGCAGAGGGATATGTCAGTGCGGTTAAAAAGTAAATATAGATATTCGTATTCTTCGTCTAATATCTCAATACTACCCGAGGGTCGACCCCTGTCAAGTCTATAGTTCTGTCTATCTTGTCGCGCTAAGAAAATGACGGATAATGGAATTAAGAATTAACAATCTTAACAAGACCTATGACAATGGAGTTAAGGCACTAGATGACATAAACATAACCATATCAACTGGTATGTTCGGATTACTCGGACCCAATGGAGCTGGTAAATCAACAATGATGCGTACGATTGCGACCTTGCAGGATCCTGATGATGGCGATATCTTTCTCGATGAATTGAATATACTGGACAATTCTACAGAATTAAGAAAAGTATTGGGATACCTGCCACAGGAATTTGGCGTCTATCCGGATATTACAGCATGGGAATTACTTCAATACTTCGCTTCCCTTAAAGGAATATCGAATAAAAAGGACCGTAATGAAATGGTCAGCTACTTGTTGGAAATAACGAACCTGACAGATGCACGAAAGAAGAGTGTATCCAGTTTCTCTGGAGGAATGAAGCAAAGATTCGGTATCGCCCAGATGCTTCTGAATAACCCAAAATTGATCATAGTTGATGAACCTACAGCAGGTCTCGATCCGGCAGAGCGAAGAAGGTTTTTGAATGTACTCAGGGAGATAGGCAGCGATCATATCGTTATCTTCAGTACCCATATCGTTGAAGATGTAGAAGAACTGTGTAACGATATGGCGATCATGAATGAAGGGCGTATTCTTGCTCGAACATCCCCTTCAGATGCTGTCGCTGCGCTTGCAAATAAGGTTTGGAAGAAAATTGTATCACGTGATGCTGTAGAACAGGCTTCAACGACTTACCAGGTTTTGTCTACATCCTACAATGCGGATAATACTTTGAATTTACGTGTATTTGGAAACTCGATTCCTGGAGAAGGATTTGTTTCGGTATCACCTCAATTGCAAGATGTTTATTTTTCTCATCTCAATGGATTTCAATCTTAAGAATATTCACTGATCTTACCACTTATCATGTTTAAGACTATATTTTCTTTTGAATTTAATCAGTGGATGAATAAGCCACTATTTTATATATATGCCGTGGTTCTTACGGCTGTAGGAGCCATGGCAATGGCTGCAGGCGGAGGCCTGTTTGACAGTAATACTTCCACGGTCAGTGGTCTTACGCTAATCAATTCTCCGCTCCAATTGACTTATTTTATTGGTTCGTTTTCATCCATTGCTTTTTTTCTTCTACCATCAATTGTAGGGGCTACTGTCCAAAAAGATTTTAAGAGTAATATGTTTCAATTACTCTATTCCTTTCCATTTAATAAGAGGGACTATATCTTTGGGAAGTTTGCAGTTGGTTTTCTAATTTCATTGTTTATAATTGTGATGCTCGGTCTGGGCATTCATGTAGGAACTCAGTTTCCCGGTGTCGATCAGAATTTGATTGCTCCATTTAATGGCACTGCGTATATGCAAATTTATTTGCTTTTTGTAATACCAAATTTATTGTTATTCAGTGCCATAGTTTTCAGTGTCACATTATTTACCAGGAGTATAATCGCTGGCTTCATTGCATTGGCGGTACTCTTCTTTGGTCAGGCAATGGCAGATGCGTTTCTTGCTAATCAGGACTATGACCTATTGGGTGCTTATCTCGATCCATTTGGTCTGAATGCAGTAAACTATTATGCTAAGTATTGGACGATTACAGAACAAAATGAGAATTTGTTACCGCTGAAAAGCGTAGTCATTAATAACCGTATTATCTGGACATTGATTAGTGTCTTAATATTCGCTTTCACTTATTATAAATTTTCATTTCACCAGCAACCGATTTCTTTAAGGTTTTGGAAAAAGAAAGCTTTAGCTACTGCGACGAGTACAAAGCAAGGTTTGATCCAGCGCATAGAGCTACCCAAAGTTACTTACAAGCATGATTTTCTACAATCATTAAAAAGCGCCTGGGCATTATCCAAAATTGATTTAAAATATATATTGAAAGGCGGACCTTTCATTGTTGTCAGCATAATCGGCGTTCTTTTTATAGTGATTATAGTGGCTGTAAGTGGTATGATATTTCAAACCGAGACACTACCCGTAACACGTGAATTACTGACTGCTCCGGGTACTATTTTCAGTATATTTATTGCCTTGCTTACTTTTATTTACACTGGGTTGCTCATGCATCGTTCTGAGACTTCAAGAATATTTCAATTAGAAGATGCGACTGCTACCAAGACCTGGAGCTTTATTGTTTCAAAATTTTTCAGCGTCGTGATCATGCAAATAGTATTGTTATCGATCATCGTAATTACTGGAATAATTATTCAAATTTACAAAGGATATTACAATTTTGAAATTGATCTTTATCTGTTCGATTTGTATGGAGTACGATTAATTAATTACGTCGTGTGGGCTATGTTGGCATTCTTTGTATTTAGCATTGTGCCCAATTTCTACCTCGGATTATTTATGCTTTTAACCGTATCGATTGGATTGAATTTTATAGATAATATAGGGGTCGAACAGGATTTGTATAAATATAATGACGGTCCGAATGCGCGTTATTCAGACATGTCGAAGTATGGTGCCTCACTGCCGAGATACTATCTTTATAAATTGTATTGGATGGGGCTGGGGATTTTCTTTATCTTTTCTTCCTCTTTATTCTGGAGAAGGGGTATGCGTACCTCTGTGCTCCAAACATTTAGAAATATCAGGAACAGGTTTAACCCTGTCGTCATTGGTGGGATGGTACTTGGTCTTATCATGTTTGTTGGCTTTGGGGGTTGGATATATTATGAGACGAATGTAGAAGAGCCCTATATCTCCTCCAAGATGCAAGAAAGCAGGGCCGCAGATGTCGAATTAAAATATAAACATTTTGTAAATGCTGCTCAACCTCGAATAACAAATGTTGATTTATATGTGGACATATTTCCAAAAGAGAGAAATGTAAAAGGTCAGGGATCTTATACACTGATAAATAAATCAAATGAGCCCATTGACAGCATTCTTGTCTTTCACACTAGTTTGACCAAGGATATATCCCTGGATATTTCTGCCGATTATCTCTACGACTCTATTCACAATGTGAAAGTATTTGGATTAGATCGCGCGCTTGCACCCCGCGATAGTCTTGTATTGACATTTCAAATTGAAAATGAACCTAATACAATACTTCGAAGCAATACACCCATCCGTAAAAACGGCACATTCTTTAATAGCTTTAATTTTCCAAGAATAGGTTATAACGATTCATTTGAATTGACAGATGACAAGACTCGTAAAAAATATGGTCTTGAAGAAAAAGAAAGAATGGCTCCGCCTTCCGATAGCCTCGCAAGACTGAATAATTACATTTCGTCCGATGCTGACTGGATAGATTTTGAGGCAATAGTAAGCACGTCACCTGATCAGATTGCAATGACTCCGGGAAAATTACAAAAAGAATGGACGGAAGAGGGTAGGCGATATTTCCATTATAAAATGCAAAGCAAAATGGTCAATTTTTATAGTGTGCTCTCAGCCCGCTATGAAACCTTTGCAGATGATTGGAATGGTGTGCCTATCACCATATATTATCATAAAGGCCACGATTATAATTTGAACAGAATCATGAAGGGAGCTAAGGCCGGTCTTGCCTATTGCAGCGAGAATTTTTCTCCTTATCAGCATGACCAGTTAAGAATATTAGAATTTCCGGTTGTTGGAGGCG
Source organism: Saprospiraceae bacterium (assembly GCA_029262975.1). Taxonomy (GTDB): domain Bacteria; phylum Bacteroidota; class Bacteroidia; order Chitinophagales; family Saprospiraceae; genus JAJRXG01. The sequence goes on along the minus strand of JAJCYJ010000646.1, from coordinate 1,231 downwards.
GTTTTGCCCAATCTTTTGCAAATACAGTTCCATTTTCAGAAGGGGTCGGGTTTATCGCAGATGTAGACGATTCGGATGAAGGAGGCGTTGATTTTCCATTTTCGGTTTCGGCGCATGAGGTGGCGCATCAATGGTGGGCGCACCAGGTAATCGGTGCCAAAGTGCAAGGTGCTACAGTGATGTCAGAAAGCCTGTCAGAATATGTGTCTCTGAAGGTTTTAGAGCAGGAACATGGCACAGAAAAAATGCGGACATTTTTAAAAGATGCGCTGGATCGTTATCTTTTAGGTCGAACAACAGAACGCAAAAAAGAACAACCGCTGGCTTATAATGAAAACCAGCAACACATACATTATAATAAAGGCTCTCTTGTATTTTATGCGCTCAGTGATTACATAGGTGAACAGAACTTGAATGCCGCGCTCAGGAGATATGTGGATAGTGTTGGATTCCAGGAGCCACCCTATACGACAGCACTAGAATTAGTAGATTTTCTAAGAGCAGCGACTCCTGACAGCCTGCAATATTTTATAGATGATATGTTTTTACATATCACGGTATATAATAACCGCATTATAGAAAATAAATACCGGGAATTAGAAGATGGAAAATTTGAAGTATCCATCTCTGCAGAAGTGGTTAAATATCGTGCAGACGATAAAGGTAAGCGCATTTATAAAAATGAAGTTGGTGACAGTTTAATCGTATCTATTGAAGGACAAAAGAGACCAAAGCAATCCTTTCCATTAGCTGACTATATTGAGGTAGGCGTATTTGCACTCGATGACGATGGAAAGGAGGAAGTACTCTATTTGAAAAAGCATAAGATTACAGCGATTGATAACGAGTTTAAAATCATCGTTGATAAAGAACCGTCAGAGGTAGGTATAGATCCATTTAACAAGTTGATCGATACGAATAGTGAAGATAATCGGCGTGCTGCCGAGAAAGAAGAGTAGGGTGGGATAGCGATGGGTTAAAACCCATCGATTTATAATAAACGCTCCTTCAGAGCTGGGATTTCGTTACAAATTGAAATGATCTGTTCCAGTCATCATTTCCCTGGAAGGGAAAATATTCCTAGCGAAGGGTTTTAACCCTTCTTAATCATGGCATATTTAATTAGAGCCCTGGATGGGCGATTATATTCAATTTGATCGACAATTCAAATAATTGTGAAATGTGATAATGCCATATAAATGTCCCTTGGGAAATCTTGCGTACCAATGCG
>JAJCYJ010000645.1 GCA_029262975.1 Saprospiraceae bacterium | reverse complement strand
TACTGTCGTTGGAGCTTCTACTCAAGCCAATGCAGCACTTCTTCAAATTTATGCTTCCCCTGGAGGAAGTTATGATCTTGTAAATTTAGATCCCGACTGCACCTCTACTTTTGATGGCTGTGTACAGCCAAGAAAATATATTCCTATAGAATTTAATTCTGACGTGGCTACCACTTCAGACAGTATTGTCTCTTGTGTTCAGTGTCAGATAATGATTGTATCTGGAATGATGGTTGATGCTGGTAATATGCAGATGATTTGTAGCGATTTACCTCAGTCTGCAACCTTGACAGCTACAGGTAGTATCGGGGTAACACCTTACAGTTATTCCTGGAGCAATGGAGCCGGATCCGGGTCTACAGTGATGGTCTCTCCTGCAATTACAACAACTTATTACGTCACTGCGACGGATGCTCTGAATTGTACAGATGTTGATAGTGTCACAGTGCTCGTACAAGACTGTTGTTCTGCTTTTAGTGTCAATGCAGGATCCGATGTATCCGTATGTGCTGACTTAAACGAGACGACTACATTAATAGCTACGACGACAGGAAGCGGATCGGCATCCTATACTTGGGATAACGGATTAGGTGCAGGAAACAGTCACACAGTTATGCCATCTACTTCTACAATTTATTCGGTAACTGCTACAAGCAGTCTTGGATGTGTAGCCACAGACCAGGTATTAGTAACTGCGGATATCTGCGGCCCTGACTGCGACCCAGACACTACATTCACAGATATAATTTTCCTGCTTGACAATTCAGGAAGTATTGATGATAGCGAATTTACTGCCTTCGAGAATATTGTGATCTCTTCATTAAGCGGATTGAAGACTAGTTGTCCTTCTTCACGACGAAGTGTTGTGCACTATGGAGGAGTCAATGGCACGAGTACAGTCGTAGAGTATTCTCTTGGACAAGTCAGCGCTATAACAACAATTAACCGTCAGTTCTGTACTTCACGTACTACATCAGGTATATGTATCGGAGGGGGAGGAGATGATCTTAATAATGCCATCGGAGATATTATGACATACCTTAATAATGGTATGCTTAACAGGGACCCTGGAAATAATCTCGCACTGGTAATATTTACGGACGCATTTGGATTTGATACCACTTGTGGCCAACCTAACTGTTCGTTGATATTACCAACAACTAACATCGACATGATGAAGTCAAATTACGATGTTGACGTAAGTGTTGTAGGTATTTCATCACAGGCCGAAGAAACACTTTTAGGTATCTACGCTTCACCTGGAGGAACGTTCAATTCACCATTGTATGCTCCTGAATGCGGTTCTTCATTTGATGGATGTTCACTACCGAGAAAATATGAACAAATAGAATTTAATACACCTCCGGCTACTGTAGCCGCCATGATTACGTCCTTTGTAAGTTGCACTGTTCAAATTGAGCCTGAGCTTACAGTAGACCTTGGACCCGATATAAATTATTGTGTCAATATCGCCGGTTCGGCCACGCTCACAGCCAATATTGGGTCAGGGGTGGGCGTACCTCCCTATACTTATCAATGGAGCAATGGCCTCGGAACTAATCAGTCTGTTACAGTCGCCCCAATTATACCAATGACCTATTCTGTGACAGCTACAGATGCCAATTTATGTATGGCTGAAGATTCCATATTGGTGACACCGATTATTTGTGACGATTGTTTCGCGGATGCCGGTATACCCCAACCTCCACGCGATGTATGTCTGGATAATGGTCAGGCATTTCTACCTGCTGATAAAAACTCCGGAATTTTTAAGCCGGCTGGATATGAAGAAGTATACATCCTGACTAATGAAGATTTGATTATTATAGATTATAGTATAGGTTTCAAAAACTTTGTGGTTCAGGAAAAAGGGATTTATCGGATACATACACTCATAGCTGAAGTAACTAACCCTGCCAGTGATGATTATTTAGACCTCAGTATTATTAAGATCAATCAATCAGAACTCTTCCTGATTGTAAACTGTATTGTGGACCATGCCATTTGCGCTGATTTTGATTTTCCCGGAAGAGTTCATCAAGTATTTGGACCTGATGATATGATGTGCATGACTTTTGAAAATTCAATAAACTTATGTACTGACGGCATCGATAATGATGGAGATGGATTAGTGGATTGTGCGGATGAAGATTGCAAGCCATTGATCAATTGTCTGGAGAATACATTGATTGCCTGTAATGATTTAACCGACAATGATGGGGATGGTCTTGTGGATTGCTATGATCCGGATTGTTTTGGCTTTACCGTTTGTTTTGAACGTGGAGACAAATGTAAAGATGGTATAGATAATGATGGCGATGGCCTAATTGATTGTGATGATAATAGTTGTTTCGGATCAGCACCTTGTGAAGAGAATACAGCATTTACATGTAAGGATGGGATGGATAATGACAGAGACGGTTTAATCGACTGCCAGGATCCAAGCTGCAAACCATTCATCGTCTGTGCTGAATACTCTTTGGTAGCATGCGCTGACGGCATTGATAATGACCGGGATGGACTGGTCGATTGTGCTGATAGTGATTGCAAGGATTTACTGGGCGAAGCCTGTAATCCTCATGAAGATGATATTGCGTTGTGTATGGATGGTCTGGATAATGACAATGATGGGTTAGTGGATTGCGCTGATCCGGATTGTATGACTTCCGATTTGCTTGATGTCGAAAATAATATTGATCTTTTAATAGCAACTGAAAGTGCTACCTGTCCGGATAATGATAATGGAAAGATAACTTTTGTCGGTATCGCCCAGAATTCCGGCTTTCAATATAGTATTGATGGAGGACAAAACTTTTTCTCCTCCTTCGTATTTAATGGTCTTGATGTAGGCCCTTATAGTGTCGCAATTCGATCAGTTAATGGCTGTGTATTATTCGCGTCAGCTGATATTACAGGCGATGCATGTATTGAAATTTGTAATAATGGACTTGATGACGACTTTAATGGTCTGGTGGATTGCGCAGATAGTAAGTGTAATATAGCAGATCCATATAATCCCAACATTGTACAAATCTTGGGAGCAAGTTGTCCGACCTATCATGACGGGTCATTTTCTATTGCACAAATGCCCCAGGGTGTTCAATATAGTCTTAACGGTTCTGCTTATCAAACACTACCTAAATTTTCAAACTTAGTCCATGGTGTTTACAATCTTAGCTATCGGGATCAGTCCGGCTGCTATAGTGGAATACAAGTGGTCATACCACGGATATCAAATGATCAGGATGAAGATGGTGTTTGTGATGCTGATGATCAATGCCCGGACATGGATGATTCTGTGATCGGGTCATCATGTGATGACGGTAATGCTTGCACACTTAACGATAGATATGACACAGCATGTAATTGTGTTGGCACATTCCAGGACAGCGATGGAGATGGTGTATGTGATGCCGACGATAAATGTCCGAATGCTGATGATTCATTAATCGGGACATCCTGCGACGATGGAGACGCATGCACGACCAATGATTTATACGATAGTGGATGTAATTGTGCAGGCACATTTCAAGATAGCGATGGAGATGGTGTATGTGATGCTGAGGATCAATGTCCTAATGGAGATGATTCATTAATCGGGACATCCTGTGATGATGGGAATGCGTGTACGACCAATGATCTGTACGATAGTGGATGTAATTGTGCAGGTACATTCCAGGACAGTGATGGAGATGGTGTATGTGATGCTGAGGATCAATGTCCTAATGGAGATGATTCATTAATCGGGACATCTTGTGATGATGGGAATGCGTGTACGGCCAATGATATATATGATAGTGGATGTAATTGTGCAGGCACATTCCAGGACAGCGATGGAGATGGTGTATGTGATGCTGAGGATCAATGCCCTAATGGAGATGATTCATTAATCGGGACATCCTGCGACGATGGAGATGCATGTACGACGAATGATCTATACGATAGTGGATGTAATTGTGCAGGCACATTTCAAGATGGCGATAGCGATGGTATATGTGATGCTGAGGATCAATGTCCAAATGGAGATGATTCATTAATCGGGACATCCTGCGACGATGGGAATGCGTGTACGACCAATGATTTGTATGATAGTGGATGTAATTGTGCAGGCACATTTCAGGACAGTGATGGAGATGGTATTTGCGATGCTGAAGATCCTTGCCCATCTGTGGCGAATGCAAGCCCTGGTGTGAGTTGCGATGATGGCAATCCTCTAAGTGAAAATGACAAATATGATGACAATTGTAACTGCGTTGGAGAAATAGTCGTACCCGACGAAATATGTAATAATGGGATTGATGATGATCTAGACGGATTAGTAGATTGTGACGACGAAGATTGTATTTTAGGAGACAGTATCTCAACCGGAATTGATGTTCAGGATGCAACATGTCCTGATTTAAACAATGGGACAATTGATGCATCATCGCTTTCTTCTGAATTTAGTTATACCAGTTACAGTTTAAAAAACCAAAGAACAATTGATACGCTTAGCACTATTGCTGATGTACTGCCACAACCTTGTTCACCCGATCAAAACTTCGGAGACAACTCCAACGTTGCGATTATTGCCTGGACTTTTGCTTCAGCAGGCTGTACAATTGGGTGTTTTGAAACCAAAGGCTATTTCAATTTTGACTGGTCCGAAATACCAGAAGGTGCTGTGATAAATTCTGCGAAGTTCACGTTTACTTCCCATGAATTTATGGAAGGCCGAAATTGTGAGTCTGGCCCTAATACGAGCCTAATAAGGAAAATAAATGCACCCTGGGCTGAGGATCAAATAACCTATAATAATGCACCTGCCAGCATATCAGACAATGAGGCGATTATTCCTGCTTTGTGCAGCGAAGGAGATATAGCGAATGTAGATATTACTGATTTGGTTAAAGATATGCTCACCAATCGCAATACCGCTTATGGGTTAGAGATATCTCTTCAGGACCCTGATTGTTACAAAGGATATGTCATAGATTCAAGAGAATCCGGGACTCCGGCTAGAATTATTGTGGACTATACTCTTTCGGAGGTAGTGACACAGACCTCACCTTTGTTCTCGAATTTGTCCCCTGGAACTTATGATTTCTCAGCGCAAAATGAATTTGGATGTGAACAAAGCACTTTAGTTACAGTTGAAGGTCAACAGTGTCCGGAGATTTGTGATAATGGTAAAGATGATGACAATGATGGGTTAATAGATTGTGAGGATGGTGACTGCATAGTTGAGATAAATACAGTCCTGGATATAAAGTTGGAGCAGAATAATGGAATAGAT
>JAJCYJ010000644.1 GCA_029262975.1 Saprospiraceae bacterium | reverse complement strand
TAATGTAAAAGATATAATGGAAGACAACACTGGAGACATAAGGTATGCATCACAAGACAACGGGGTCTTCCGCTATGATGTTCACCTGCCGGAGGGGCATTGGGAAGCGATTATAAATATTACGGAGAAAGAAGGTTAGGGCGATAATTATGCGGGCGGCATGATTCAAGATAAAACAGGAAATATTTGGTTTATTATAAAGGGTGGTATTAGCCGTTATGATGGAAAAACCTTTACAGATATCACACGCAAAGACGGATTAGGGGGAAGTGAAATTTGGGGTATATATATGGAAAAGTCGGGTATCATTTGGATTACAGCCAGAGGCAGCACAACGAGATACGACCCTTCTATCCCCATTTCAAATTCAAAAGCATTTACAGTGTTTACAGTAGAGGACGGACTAAATTGTTGTGTTCAAAGTATGTATCAAGACAGATCAGGAAATATGTGGTGGGGTACAGGACAAGGACTTTATCGATTTGATGGCAACCGCTTTTATCAAGTTAAACAAGATGGCCCCTGGTAGTATAAACATTCGAAGACAGCAATATAGAATTGAAAAACAAACATGCCGAGAATAGCATGGATGCTCAGCAGATGATATTGTGCATGCGGCTTTTAGTGATATGCGAAGATTTGTAGCCGACAAAAATATCGGTAAAACCTGACAGCAAATTGCTTCATAATCTGGATATTGCTGAGAAGGTTTGTTCTTGGAGTAAAAATAAAAAATTGAAACGCCAACAAAGCCTATAATCAGTTGCTCCATTCGAGACACTACTGCTTATAGCTTAACCGTTTTTAACTTTATATTTTGATATGATTTTGTTTAAAGATATAAATGGGTATTAACAATTATATTGAGTACAGGTATTTGGCTAATATTTATGGGGTGTATGCAAAATTTTGGACATTATGTTTTGGAAGGATAGTTAATATTATTTACTGTCATAAACAAGTTATCTATAAGACAAACTAAAGAATGAAAGAAGAATCTCAAATATTAATTTATAAACGAGAAAATGGTAAATCTGAATTTCAAGTCAGGCTTGTAGATAATACAATATGGCTTACTCAGATTCAGATGGCTGACTTGTTTGATAAAGATTCCGATACAATTGGATTGAACCTAAAAAAAATCTATAAATCAGGAGAATTAGAGCAAGATTCAACTACCGAGAATTACTCGGTAGTTCGACAAGAAGGTAAACCAGAGGTCAAAAGGAAGATTCAATTTTACAATCTTGATGCTATCATAAGTGTTGGCTACAGAGTAAACTCAAAGAAAGGTACTCAATTCAGGATATGGGCAACCAAAGTCTTAAAAGACCACATAGGGAAAGGATACTCAATAAATCAAAAGAGATTAGCTTCACTGAAGCAATCGGTCAAACTCGTAGATTCAGCCACTTATTCAAATGAACTTGCGACAGATGAATCAAACCAGATAATTAAAGTTATTGCCGATTATGCTTTGGGATTAGATATACTTGATGGGTATGACCACCAAAATTTGGAGATAAATGAAACAAATCAAAATACTACTTATAGAATCGTACATGAAGATGCTAAAGACGCAATTGAACAACTAAGAACTAAATTTGGGGGTGGAGATTTATTTGGAAACGAAAAAGACAAGTCCTTTAAAAGTTCAATCGCCACAATAGACCAAACATTTGATGGTAATGAACTTTATCCAAGGATAGAGGAGCAGGCAGACAACCTCCTGTATTTTGTAGTGAAGAATCATTCGTTTAGTGATGGAAATAAAAGAATTGCAGCTTGGCTATTTGTATGGTAATTGAACAAGAACAATCATCTATATACACTTAGTGGTCAAAAGAAAATTGTAAATAATGCACTTACGACTTTAACATTGATGATTGCTCTAAGTAAACCTGATGAAATGGACTTGATAATAAAAGTGATAATAAATTCAATTAGCGAACCAAATGAAGCCCTATCGATAATACAGGCTGATCAGAGAATGATTCCTCTCTCGATAGCCATCATACGTTGTGCGGCATATAATCAGCGAGACCAATAAAACTAAGACTATAAATGTTATCATTATTCATACGAAATTTACTTTTCACAATTCTGCAACCTGGATTAGTAGCAGGGCTGATACCGTTATGGATTACAGATGTCAGGATAAATAGCATATTACACGAAGTTTGGCAATTGCATCGGTATATTGGGACAATTGTATTTCTGATTGGTTTTGTGATAATGCTTTGGTGCATCATAAGTTTTGCCGTCAAAGGGAGAGGGACGCTTTCTCCCGTAGACCCGACAAAAAATTTGGTTATATCAGGACTTTATTATTTTTCCAGAAATCCAATGTATGTTGGTGTGATACTTATCTTAATTGGTGAAGCTATTTTTTTTCAATCAGTTAACTTGTGGGGTTATTTATTATTGGTATTTGTATCGTTTAACCTATTTGTGATTCACATAGAAGAACCTCGATTAAGAAAAGATTTTGGAGAGGACTATAATTTGTACTGCCAAAAAGTAAGACGATGGATTTAATATTTTCGAACTCAAACGAATTACAAAAGACAAATACAACGGCACAACAAAATGTGTAAGTGTTCATTTCGAGCAAAAGTTTTCAACGCCACAGACACAAGAGCGTTGTGCTTCACTATGTCTAACCCATAACTAATGATAAAATTCTTTAGAAAAATTCGACAAAGACTTTTAACGGGAAACCCGCCTGCTGGACGGACAGGTAAGTTTAGTAAGTATGTGCTATATGCCATTGGTGAGATCATTCTCGTGGTGATTGGGATATTGATCGCCTTGCAGATCAATAACTGGAACACAAGGAATAAGACACGAGTAGTGGAGATCGGTTACTTGAAAGAGATATCCAAGAACCTCGAAAAGGATGCGCATGATATTCAATTCAATATTGAATTCAACGAAATCCGGCTGCATTCAAGCCAAACTGTGCTTGACTACCTCGATAGCAATGAGATCTATTCCGACACAATGGACACCTACTTTGGTGGCCTACTCTATACCACCCGCACTTTGGTGGATTATAGTGCTTTCGAGGCCTTGCAATCCAGAGGGCTTGAGATCATTTCCGATGATTCCCTGAGGCAGATGATATCAACGCTTTACTCCTTTCAATACCACAATACCATCGACTTCGAGATACAAGATGACCACGCGCTGCAATACGATGTAGTGATGCCTGCGGTGTTAAAGAAACTAAGTTTAAGACCAGCAACAGATACCAAGAATGGAGGAGGACAGCAATTAGCCAGGCCAAGGAATTTCGAAACGTTGAAGGGGGACGATGATTTCAAGAACGCCTTGGTTTTGAACATCGAACTTCGTGAATATATGTTAAACAACTATCGTTTCCTGGAAAATAAAGTCGCGGCATGCCAAGAACGCATCCTGATAGAACTGGATAATTTGGAGAATTAAATGCAAGGATAAAATTCTTAAGAAAGAATCCTACAACTTTTGGGAT
>JAJCYJ010000643.1 GCA_029262975.1 Saprospiraceae bacterium | reverse complement strand
AAGTTTGTCTCACCATTTGATGGAAGCATAGTAGAAAGTACAACAGGCGTTGTTGTAAGTGACCGAAGAGAATCTAATAATGCCATTGGATACTCACAACAATGTTTTGTTTTTCAATTTGAATCCACTGGGTTTCCGTCTTTTTTAGTTTGTTATAGTCATGGAACAGCAATTCCATGTTGGATATTTATTCCGGATTTGGGATTGGTTATTTTTTCTGAAACATATATTAGATGGTCCGGCACGTTGGAAAAAGTGACGAAAGAATTTGAATTCGCTTTATTACAAATATTTGAGTCCAAAAACTTGAGAAATTATGTTTTGGAGTCTAATCTTAGTAGTCGTGAAGAAAGTCTCGATCAAGTGCCTGTTTTCTATATTGGATTTGAAAAAAATATAGGTCATTACTTTTACCAGGGCATACATGGCCTTACAATGGCTAAATCTATTTTGACGATTGCGAAAAAGAATGATCTTAATTTAGGGTTTAAAGAATATGTTATAGCAAGTGGACCTTATGATTATATTGATTCTTCTAAATATTTAGATGATAAATATTTAGGAACTGGGTTTAAGCTGTTAAAGTTTAACACATTGGCGGAAGTATATGATATGTTTGAATATGATACAATCATGCCCATGACCATGAGAGGTGGGGTGTTTACTGATTATACCAGAAAACATCTTATTTCTTACTCGAAGATAGAGCGACCATTGTCGTCGGTGTTTCCGGAAATTATAGGACGGTTTTGTATAGCTGTACACATAAGAACGGATAGAAGAATCTGTTTGAATTTGGAATGGCTCGTGTATACCATTTTATCTTATTTTAAGAATCGGAATATTTCTCCCGTTATAGTATTCGATGGAATTACATCGGCAAAAACGTCAAATGAGTCTATAAAGAAGTATGTAAGTGAAGAAAAGAAATATTGTGAAAATATAGTAAATCACTGTTCTGATTTATTACAAGCTAAAATCGATTTTATTTTTCTGTCGGGTTGTGATCTGGAGACAAAAATATCAGTTTATAATGAGGTAAATCTCGCATGTATGCAGTTAGGTAGCCCATGTACAATTCCTTCCTGGGTCTACGGCAAGTTTATGATTCTACATAGCTTGAATTGGATCATTGATCGCTTTGGTTATCATTATGTACCTCTCACACCGAAAATACTAGATTTCGAAGTAGCACCTTCACTTGTTTTGAGATCTGGGAATGAATTGGATAATGCAAATTATCGTGCGGAATTTACAGAAGTACTGATTTCTGATTGGTTAAACGACAATATACTTTTGAATAATTAATTGATGATGTCAAGTATTAAGAGCTTATTTTATACTTGACTTTTTATAAAGTCATCAACATTGGTAAATGAGAAGTCAGGAAATTCAATTAGGAATTTATAGGCTAACAAACCTCCTAATAATGGTCTTTTAGTAATGATATTCATATTGGAAGTTTTTATTGGGGTTATCTTGAGTTTTGAATTATGAAAATAGGATTGAACCCTAATGCCAAGATGATATCTTGTTATCAAATCAGTACTCGCAATATGATAAATTCCAGAACTGTTATTAGATAGTAGCGAAGCAATTGATCTTGCTATATCTTTCGCATTTACAGGCGTGGCTAATTGATCGAAGGGTAATTGAAGTTCCGCTGTATTGTTTTCTTTTAGCTGAATAATTAATCGGGAGATAAAATTTTTCTGTCTAATTTCATTTCCATAAACATTGGTTACCCTTAAAATCAAATGATTTTGAATATTAAGACGAATTAAATTCTCAGCTTGATTTTTGTGCTTACCGTAAACGTTGACCGGATTTGGTGTGTCATTTTCAAAATACGGTCCATTCTTACCATCGAAAATGTAATCAGTTGAGATATAAATAAATTTGGTTTCCTTTTTTACAAATGGTAAAAATTTAGAAATACCAGCGACATTGTTTTGGTAGCTTTCTTCTGTATTTTTTTCACAATAATCCACAAATGTCAGACCAGCTGTATAGACAATTGCAACTAGATCTTCTTGTTGAATCAAAGATTGAAGTTCTTTTTCTGTCGATAGCAATGGATCAAAGTAGATAGATTCTGCAGCAGCAAAATTCCTATGTGTGCCAATCACATCATATCCAATTGATTTGAGGTATGCATAACAATTGCTTCCTACAAGTCCAGAAGCACCAATAACAAGTATCTTACTCATGTAAAAACGGTGAATTGAAGTTTTTTAATAGCGGAAATTTAGAATCTCTTTCTGAAATAATGGGATTCTGAATGTTCCAGTCAAATCCAAAAGAGTCCCACTTTATTCCAGAATCATATAATTGCGAATAGATTGAGCCGACAAGATAAACTACAACCGTATTGTCTTCTAAAGATTTAAATCCATGGGCGAATCCTTTAGGAATATAAACGCTTGTTTCGTCGGATTGAAGAGAAAGCGCAACATATTCGCCATAAGTAGGAGAATTTATTCTAAGATCAACAGCTACATCAATGATGCTTCCACTAATAACAAAAACGATTTTGTCATGATCCATAGGGGGTTTTTGAAAATGCATGCCGCGGATAACATTGCTATGAGAGATAGAGTAGTAAATTTCATCAAATGTTGTTGGTAATCCGTATTTAATAAAATTGTGTGTATTGAATACTTTTGTAAAGGATCCACGATGATCAAATGCTTTAAAATTTTTAATTAGTTTGACATCTGGAATTTTTAAGGACTCTATCATTTTCTATAAGTTGTTGATATTCTTTTATTTGATGGTTAGTTACATCAATAGTCCTTTCATTGGAATTATAAAAGGCACTATACCATTCAATAGTTTTTTGCAAGCCGATATCTAGATTCCAGTGGGATCTCCAGTTCAAATTTTCTTGTGCTTTGGAAGTGTCTAATTTTAGTTTATTAGCTTCATTATAATGGGGATTGGGTATTATTTCTATGACTCCTGAGCCAAGTATGTTTTTATATTTCTCGATGAGTTCATTTACACTAATCATATCTTCACGATTGGGACCAAAATTATAGCTGTCACTAAAATTAACTGGACCTTCTGACATTTTAATTCCTACAAGTAAGTAACCATATAGAGGTTCAAGTACATGTTGCCAGGGCCGAATGGCTTTGGGACTTCTTATGATTAATTTTTTTCCCTGATGAAATGACCTGGCAATGTCTGGAATGAGTCTGTTTTCTGACCAATCCCCTCCACCAAATACGTTTCCTGCGCGAGTGACAGCTATATTGTTTAATTTTTGATTATTCAATTTCTTATAGACTCTTGTCACAAATTCTGCACAAACCTTACTTGCACTATAGGGATCTGAGCCTCCTAATTCATCATTTTCCCGATACCAGTATTCCCAATCCTTGTCTTCATATACTTTGTCGGTGGTAACGATTATTATGTTTACTTCTTTATCTAATTCACGGCTAATGTCAAGTACATTTACCGTGCCCATTGTATTTACTTCAAATGCTTCTCTTGGGTTATTATAACAATCAATGACTAATGCTCTCGCAGCAAGGTGAAATATAAAATCAGGCTGACAATCAAGTATTGATTGCTTTAATAAGTTATAATCTCGAATATCACCAATTATAGAGTTACACAGTTTAGAACCGTTTATAAGTTCATAATGATCAAATTTATTTAAGGGTGCTAAAGAATAACCTGTTACCTCAGCACCAAGAAGATGTAGCCATTTAAGAAGCCATGATCCCTTGAATCCTGTATGACCTGTAAGAAATACACGTTTTCCTTTGTATTGATTTAGGAGTCCCATACCTTCCATTCTGCTTTGTTTTCAACCCATTGTTTTTCTAAATAGTGTTTATCTCTTAGCGTATCCATAGGGTGCCAAAAACCGTCATGCTTGAAGGCTGACATTTTATTTTGTTCGGAAATTTGCATAAGTGGTTTTTGCTCCCAAATTGAGTGATCTCCGTCTATATAATCAAATACTTCTGGCTCACACACGAAGAAACCTCCATTGATCCAAAACCCATCTCCTTTAGGTTTTTCCATGAATTTTTTAACACTGTTATGTGAATCGATGTCCACTGCACCAAACCTTCCTGGTGCTTGAACTGCAGTCATCGTGACAAGTTTATCTTGTGACTCATGAAAATTGACAAGATTTGTAATGTTTACATTAGATACACCATCACCGTAAGTGAGTAAAAATTTGTTTTGGCCAATATATTTTTGAACATTTTTAATTCTTCCTCCAGTCATTGTGTTTAATCCGGTATCAATTAATGATACCTTCCAGGGTTCAGTTTTAGAATTAACTATTTTAGCTGAATTGTTAGCCAAATCTAGTTGAACATCTGACTGGTGTAATGCATAATTGAAGAAGTACTCCTTTATAATATATCCTTTATATCCAAGACAAATTATAAAATCATTAAATCCAAATTGAGAATAGATTTTCATAATATGCCACAGAATGGGCTTTCCTCCAATTTCAACCATGGGTTTTGGTTTGATTTGAGTTTCTTCAGATAATCTTGTACCAAGTCCTCCAGCTAGTATTACAACTTTCATATTTTTTTTAAAATTACTTTATGATATCTCCTGCTTACATTTTTGATATAACTAATTATAAATCAACAGAATAAATTTTTTTGTCTAAATCTTGTTGTCAAAGAATATACTTTTAATAGATTAAAAAGGGATAAGCACTCTAATTACTTATAACCCTTGTGTTTTCTTAATATACTGTCATTTTTGACAAAAATGAAATCACCCCCTGTTAGTGCTCCGTCATATGGTCGATAATGAATATCTACAACATCGTAAAGTCCAAAACCCAGATCTTCCAAATATGTCATCATTTGCGCATTTGAAGTTCTGCCAATATAGGCATAAAGACACCCAAATTCGGGAATTACCATTTCACAAGTTTTTAACGATTCTTTAGCTCCCAGTAAGGCGTCCATTTCCCCGCCCTGTAAATCCAGTTTAATTAAATCAGGCTTTACTCCTTTTCTTTTACACAATTCATCGATTGTAATTATTTCTGTTTCAATCACAGTTCCAGGTGTGCCGTCAACATGATCCAATAGAGACGCCCCAGAACTATCTCCCCAAATATTCAATTTGCCCTGACTCATGTCTTTACCAAGAGCTACATTTTCTATTGAATATTTACTCGTGTTGTTGCCTATTGTTTCTCGAATGGTTGTGTTTAGTGTGTTGTTAGGTTCTACACACAGATATTGAGCATCTTTAAAGATTGTACTTGTCCATTTAGTCCACTTTCCTCTGTTTGCACCGCCGTCGATAATTACCTTTGGCTTAAAACCTAACTTGCCAGCCAGTCTCATTCTATCATAAACTGTTGGTATTTTAAATTCTATTTTAGGTTTGGATGGGACTTTCTCTTCTTTCTTAATTTCTGCCTGCGAATTATTTGAGACAATTCTTTTGAATCCTGAAAAGAGAGTTTTTAATCCGGATACTTCATTCTTTATTGGACTTATATCTTCCCGTATACTGGACAGAGAATTTTCAGCATTACTAAATGTATTTCGTGCCTGGTTAATAAACTCATCATTTAACTGTGATAATCTAGTATCTATTTTTTTTTCTTGATTCAATAATAAATGCTGATTAGTTCGAAGCACATATAAAAGTGCTACAAATAATATCAGTATACTTAAAGCCAGGAATAGAAGAGCGATGCTGTTCAAACCTATTAGATACGAACCGATGCCAATAGTAGTAGTGAGTATTAAGAGCAGTATAGCCACCAAGTCTAATTTATTAAAGTTTTTTAGAAACATGTTATTCTTGTTGATTGTGTTATCGGAAAGTTGCTTTTGATTATCATTTTCGATCTTGTATTCTTCTGCACCTATTATATAACTGGTCTGATCTGAAAGTCTTTCAAGTTCATCTCTAAAACATTTCAATTGCCATTCATGTAACGCACGCTCTTCCTTTATTAATCTTTTGTAATTGAAAGCAGGACTTGATATTTCCTCAATACTATGGAGTGGTAAAAACTTATATGGTTTACCTGAATACTTATAGCTTTTAATAGAATCATATAGATGCTGTTGATCTGTATTATCATGTACATGCCAGGATTTCACAGATTCAGAAATGTTCAATACTTCAAACCCGGCCTTATCAAATTCATAAGCGATACGATTGTCACATCCAATCCAACCCAGATTGATATCGTAATCCAACTTTTCGTTAAAGGGTGTTTTTAAAAACCATGAATCCTGTGAATGTTGATTTCGTTTCCAAATTAAGTTCTGGAAAGTCTTATAGGGTTTAATGTTATATCTGGTGAGTGCATAGATATGATTTGGATTATCTAAAGAATTTAACAATGCCAGGGTTTCATCAAAAAAGATATCGGAATTAGCAATTATAAAATTTTCATCTTTTCCCAAAACGCTATTTGCATATTTAATAAAATCTAGATAAGAAAGTTGTCTAGGTTGATCTCTGTAAGCATATTTAATATGTATTTTTTCATTTTTAAAAATATCTGGAAGATCCGCTTCATGAGATTCAATACTTCCTGAACAATATTCATAAAGTATATGTATATTCTTAATGTTGGAGTTGTTGACGTTTTGATTCAAACATAATATATACTCATTCAGGCGACTTTTTTTGGCGACCCGGTAAAAAGGGATAAATAAAGAATATTTCTCTTTCTTTTTCTCTCTTTTTGTATGTAGTAATTTATACTTAATTGGGTTAACGAAATTTGCTCCGAGAAACTCAGTCTTAGCTTTGTTAATATTAGAATACCTTTTAGCAATGTCATCTTTAGAAAAGAGAGACAAGCGTCTTGGTATATCCTTTAAGGCTGATTCGCTTATAAAGACCACGGACTCATGCCAATTGATTTTTCCTTCCGGCAACCACATGTCATCAGCAATAACCACGGGAATACTTCCTGCATTCAGAGATTCCCAAAATCTTATGGAGCTTGGACCAATACCTCTGG
>JAJCYJ010000642.1 GCA_029262975.1 Saprospiraceae bacterium | reverse complement strand
AAGGCTTCCACAGAAAGGATCGGTTGAAAATGCATCGATACTAAGCGTACAACCATCTATGATGAAGCTTTCTACATATTCACATCCATCGTCATCCTGTAATCTGAGTTCATACATGCCTATTTGAAGACAACCAGTCGTTATATTCAGATTGGGATTATTGGTAACATCACTGACAACGAGGGTTTCAACTCCATTATTAATTCTAAAGATCTGATAATTTACAGAAGCTCCTTGTTCTGACCTTGTTATGTCTATATTCCTGCTGCCCTGGCCAATAGCACAATTAGATGACTCATCAAGAGAAAATACGGTACTATACGTCTGGCTGGTTCCTACAACAACTGATTGTGTATTGGGCACACAACTGCCGCTCGGTACATCGTCATCTTCAGCCCAGATTTCGTAGGTGCCTGCAGGAATATTTCTGAAAGTAGTTGTACTACTTTGATTAGGCTGGATGTTATTGTTGAACATGTCACCTGCAAGTGTTGTCCCCTGTAACCAAAATCGATATCCATTTCCCGGATTGCTAACACCACCTGAAGCTGTTACACTTATGGTTCCATCTGCTACACCAACACATCTGGCGGGGCTACTGGTAGGGATCACTTCTATCACTTGGGCCATTAATAAAAAGGTATCTGTTACAGTACATCCTAAAGAGTCACTAAGTCTGAGCGTATATTCCCCCGTTGGTAGAAAGGACCGTACAGAATCACTCTTGCCAAATCTGTCAAGTCCCCAATCAAATAAATATTCTCCTCCCTCAAAAGGGGTGCCACCAGAAACTCCGAATATTTCAATTTCCCCACGTGGTGTAGCTCCCGAAATAGCGCATCTTGGTTGCGTTATATCCATAAAATAAGTAATACCTGGAGTAGGAGGTACATTAAGACTTAATGGAGACGAGCTGGTACCATCGGACATATCAGTTACACGAACAACGTGCGCTCCGGATCTTAATCCTGTTATAAGATAGACACTGTCAGAAGTGGTTATGGCAGGACTTGCATCTACATTGACTTGATACGGACCAGTACCACAGAATATTTGTAGCTCTACTGTACCATCAGACCGACCTGGAAGACTGCCACATCTGTTAAAGCTGACTACTTCTATACCTGAATCACAGGACGATCCTACAACTGTAGGGACACTACTGCTATCAGGAACTACTATTCCTTCATCGGACTCATCACATGAAATGCCTGTGGAATCCAACCGTGCAAATTGTACAAAAGCTCCAGTCCCGGGAAATCCGTTTGCCCCAATTTCAACTCTCAGGGGCTGACCGGTTGTACCAATAACTTCAAAGCATAATTCAAGAAGAGCACCATCATCGTTGATACATGTCGGTTGAGTCTCGTCATCTGCCCATAGAGTTCTGAAGATATCCGGATCTCGCACAGTCGGAAGTGATACATCTGAATTATCATAACCGGGAAGTCCACTAACAAGTGCGTTTAACGAACTAAAGGCCAAAGTCTCCGTACTGAAAGTCAGGGTAAATGCAAATGTTGTTACTCCGTCAAAATTTCTTGTCCTGAGCGTATAACATACTAAATCACCTGTTATTGGTTGTAAATTATCCGCAGTTAGATAGAGCTCAACCGGGTCACTGGGACATGTTCCGCAAATTTGGGCTGATAATACAGGTGTATAGATCAAACAGCACAGAGCCATTAATAGCTTTAACAATCTTATCCTACTCATTCCGATATTTGGCTCCTTTTAATATGACTGGACAAACACCAATAACTAACGTGCTTCATAGTCTAATATTGCGAATTGTGGAAGAAAGATTTTGACCCTCGTTACTTCAATTTTTACAGTACAATTGATGAATTTTCGTTGATTGTCAATCACTTATATATTATGTAATATTGGCAATTAATCATCCGGCAAAGGTGTAAATAATTTGCATTTTTATTCTGGGGTTTTCCCTAGCATTGCAGTCAGTTTTTTACTTTTAGATCAATTTTGACGGATCATTAATGTCCTTTAACACAATCTGTATTTTGCCTAATAATTATGTATTAGTTCAGATTCAGCCTGCAATTCATATATCTTATCAAGTATATTGATCGTAATATTCGTATTTGAATCGTTAAACACAGATACTTCGTTATGATCTATTTTGACTTTTAAAAGGCTCTTTCTGAAATTTATTTTAAATGTGTAAGATTTCCATTTATCGGGTAAGAAAGGTCTGAATATCAGCGTGTTATCTTTAATTCTCATGCCCGCAAATCCATAGACAATACTCATCCACGTGCCTGCCATACTGGTTATATGGCAACCATCTTCGGTATCATTGTTATAATTGTCCAGATCTAATCTTGCCGTTCGAAGATACATCTCGTATGCTTTCTCTTCCATGTCAAGAGAAGCAGCAAGTATAGCATGGACGCATGGCGATAATGAAGATTCATGAACCGTCTTTGGTTCATAATATTTAAAATTTCTGCTTAATTCTTGTTTACTGAAGTGATCCTCAAAAAAATACATGCCTTGTAAGACATCCGCCTGCTTGATAAATGGAGAACGTAAAATGCGATCCCATGACCATTTTTGATTGATAGGTCTGTCTTTTTTATCCAGATCAACAACATTCAAATCTTCTTTGTCAAGAAATCCATCATGTTGAACAAAGATTTGTCTTTCTTCATCAAAAGGGAGGTATATCCTATTCACGATATCCGTCCATCTGTCTTTTTCTCCTACCTGGAAGTTGCATTTTTGCTGCAGGGACGTCCAACTAGGTAAATGGTGTTTTTCCAACCATTCGATTTGTTCACAAGTATAAGACAGACACCAGCGAGCGATGTAATTAGTATACCAGTTGTTGTCGACGTTGTTTTCATATTCGTTAGGTCCGGTGACACCGAGCATTACGTATTGATTTTTAACAGGACTGATATGAACTCTTTGGGACCAAAACCTCGAGATTGCTATAAGTACTTCGAGCCCATGAGATTGTATATAGGCCTTGTCGCCTGTATATCTGACATAATTAAATATGGCAAAAGCTATAGCGCCATTTCTGTGAATTTCCTCAAAAGTGATTTCCCATTCATTGTGACATTCCTCTCCGTTTATGGTAACCATGGGATATAAAGCAGCGCCATCTGAGAATCCGAGTTTTTCTGCATTTTCTATAGCCTTTTGCAAGTGCTTATGCCGATATAAAAGAAGATTTTTGGCAACCGTCTCATTCGTGGTACACATATAGAATGGCAAACAATAGGCTTCAGTATCCCAATAGGTACTTCCACCATATTTTTCTCCTGTAAATCCCTTAGGTCCAATATTCAGTCGTACATCTTCTCCGGAGTAAGTCTGAAATAACTGAAATATGTTAAACCTAATCCCTTGTTGTGCAGCATCATCACCTTCTATTGTAATATCACTTTGCTCCCATCTTTTCGCCCAGGCCGAAGAGTGCTTTTCTCGCGCCAGGTCAAAATCAGTATGATCCGAATTTGCAATAGTTGAATGGCCTTTCTCCACGACCTTATCATGGGGGTAATAAAAACTGGAAGTAATAGAAACACATTTCGTCAGAGTGGCCGTGGAATTAGCTGAAAGATTCTGTTCAAAAATGTCTGTAACTACTCCTTGTTGAATAGGAGAAGCGGAAGGATTCTGAGCACTCTGGCCACATTCAAATTTGGAAGAGGCGACTGCTGAGACAAGGAAATCTGTTTTTTTAGTTCGGGCACTTACCCAGAGTCTCGACTCCTGATTCCCTTGTTTTCGATCGGTCCAAAAGTCTTCGTCATAGTTGGAATCAGAATTTCTGATATTAAAATCCAGTGATGACTTGACATTAATATGAATGTCATGTGATTTGCATGATAGACTATATTGAAGATAACAAGTATCAAGATGTACAATACTATAAAAGCGTTCTGACTTGATTAGGACTTCTTTCCCCTGTGATGTCACGATCAAAACTTGACGTCTAAGAACGCCGGTCTGCATGTCCAGTTCTCGATGATAATTTTTGATTTTTGTTTGGGCCAGATCGATTTCTTCACCATCAATTGTGACCGTAAGTTGAATCCAATTTATAGAGTTGAGAATTTTAGCGAAATATTCAGGGTACCCATTTTTCCACCATCCCACTCGTGTTTTGTCAGGATAGTAAACTCCGGCTATATAGTTGCCCTGTAGGCTTTCTCCTGTATATGTCTCCTCATAATTAGCCCTTTGTCCCATGCGGCCATTGCCAAGACTCATCAGACTTTCGGTGATTGGATGAAGATGAGCATCATATTTATCTTCGATAATCTTCCAGGGATCGCTGACAATGTAATGATTCATAGCAGAAATTTTTTAATTGCAACCAGGAGGGTATTATATTTAGTAGGTTCAGTTAAGATGCGTCTTCAGAAAGTTGAGCGTCAGCCCTTCAAAGGTTTGGATAACAATATTTGCGTGCCCTAAATGCTCTTCTAATCCGATACCTACTGTCAAAAAACCACCTGAAATGGCCGCATCGATTCCTTTAGCACTATCTTCAAAAACGACCGTATGAGCTGCCGCTGTACATAATAAGTTCGCTCCTTTCGTGAACACTTCAGGGTCTGGCTTACTTTTTACAACATCATTACCATCTACGATAGCATCAAAATCATCAGTAAGATGTGTAAGCTCGAGAATATGTCTGGCATTTTTGCTTGCTGACCCAAGCGCGGTTTTGACATTATTCAATCTCAAATGTTCCATAAATGGGATGACCCCCGGTAATATCTCATCCCTGGTCATTTCGTTCACATATTGTAGGTACCATTCATTTTTACAATGACAGAATTTGGTCTTGTCACTTTCGTTAAATTTTTTGTTTCCTAACGTAAGAAGTTTTTCGAGAGATGCTACGCGGCTGATTCCTTTCATCTTTTCATTATCTTCCTCACTGAAAGGAATGTCCAAGAAATCCGCGAGTCTTTTCCAGGCCAGAAAGTGATATTTCGCGGTATCGACGATTACGCCATCTAAATCAAATATGCAAGCTTCAATCATCTGCGTAGATAGATTAATGATATTTTTTATCGCTCCTAAAGAACTTTTTATGAGAAAGTGGGCAAATGTAAGTTCTTTAGCCCAGTCAATCCAACGAGAGTCAGGAGTTTATTCATAAATTTTTGAGTCAAATTGATCCTTGAAAGCTTTGGGCGGCGGCAGAGGAGTGATTTTTGACCTATTATTAAAGAAACAATGTTCTAATCAAAGACATCTACAAGTCCTTCTAACTAAATAGTGATTTTCTATCAGGAAACCTTTGAAGAATTCTAAGTTTAAGATCTTTTAACCATGTCTTATAACCTAAACTCTCAATTCTGCGGAATACGGTTTTTGTAAAATCCTGGGCATGAACACCAAAATGGTTAATCAGATAAGCTTCTACTGTCAAATAATAAAGTTCTTTGCAAGCTTCTTCATCACGTTCAGATATTTCTTCATCAAATTGCCTCAGCAACGTCCAATCCAATTCTTTTTTCAATACGAGGAGGGCTGCTTCTTGATCATCAAACTCGAGATAGAATTTCATAAGAAGAGCAGGATCTTCTTCAGATTTTATAATTGATATAATTTTACTTTTTGCCTTATCCCAATCTTTACTTATTTGTTTTATGAATGCTAAATAGACGATGTCTTTATACTTTATAAAGTACTCGATGGATCGGGTTATTAATTGTTTTTTATATTTTGAAATAACCGTTATTGACTCGATGATTATTCTTGCTAATGGATGGTTGAGTGATTTTGAAATATAAAAATTATGCATGCTTTCCTGGCATGAAGGATACTTTTTATAAATACGCAAATACTGTATAATTCTGTAGCATTCTTGAAGATCTTTCTTAATAATCATCTCTAATCTCGTGTCATAATCTTCCACGAGAATTAATTGCAAAGTTTTAACAAAGTAAGTGGAATTATAGTCGTTGACGGTATCTTTCTCAAGGAATGATTCAATAATTTGCGATAACACTGCCCTTTTTTCTACTGCATCGTAAAAAAGCATCCATAAATCTTTTTCTTTAACCAGGGATGCTGTAATGTAGGATGCACTTAATAATTCTTCAAGTTGATCATTGATGTTCTCTTTGTATTCCGGGGCCTCTATCAGATTGTAAACTTCGATATAATTAGAAAGTAAATTACTGTGATGTTTATTAAATCTGGGGTGGTCATTTTTCAGATTGAACTTTATATAAAATGATTTTTTCAGAAGTAGGAATGCCAGATTATATCCTTCAATTAAATCTTCTTGAGCAATTAGGATTTTAAAATGATTAAAAAGTTCATCCGTAATATCGAGAAATGTTTTGATCTTGCTTGAGGCTATTTTTTCATTTGCTTTTGTAAGGATAGGGAACGTTGATTCTATGAATTGTGGGATTTGCTCTTGAGAGAGTTTTTCTATAAACCTTGCCTGCAATAATAATTTGAAATTTCGGTCTGTTCTGGATTTTGTAAGAACAAATTGTTCCAGTTCATCCCGGGTCAGTTGAGTAAGAAGATTTGACGTATTAAAAGACTTTGATTTAGATGT
>JAJCYJ010000641.1 GCA_029262975.1 Saprospiraceae bacterium | reverse complement strand
GGCTGCTTCTTCACTTAACTGATAATCTTGCTCGAGAATAAAACCTTTTATAAATAATGCAGTCGGTGTTTTTTCATAGTCCGGATATGCATCAATTAACCAGTCATAAAGACTTATTGCTTTAGGAAAGGTTCTCATACTTCTGGCTACTTCGGCTGCCCTGTATATGTGCAATGGGACTTGCTCATCTTGAGGATCAACCAAGGCGAGGGCTTCTGCGCCGTCTACATATTTCATAGATGCTGCTTTGTTCACACCCATCTCATCAGGATTTATCAGAATTTGATCAAATAGATATCCGAGATAATCATCCTTACTACCTGCAATCGAATCTATCAAGCCAAATTTATTCTGAATTAGAGGAT
Source organism: Saprospiraceae bacterium (assembly GCA_029262975.1). Lineage (GTDB taxonomy): Bacteria > Bacteroidota > Bacteroidia > Chitinophagales > Saprospiraceae > JAJRXG01. The sequence goes on along the minus strand of JAJCYJ010000641.1, from coordinate 4,801 downwards.
CATTCGGGAACTGCTCGCTCAGGCTTTTATAAATAATGCTGGAAGCATGTTTTTTACGCAATGTGTGCATCACGTCACCGAGTGATATTAATCGATCTTTCCTATTCTCTAAATCAGGATATAATCGAAGCAAAGGAAGAATGTATGCCGACGTTCTGGAAAGCATACCTCTCGCAATCGTCATATCTACACCTCTTGTTAAATAAGGTTTGATTAACTCCTTCTTAGATATATTTAGTCTGATAAATGCATCAAGTGAATCAAGATAGATTTCAGCCTTTTCAATTGTTGGTTGTAACTCATATTCCTGATATAATCGATCTATATTCGATGTTTTATTTTGAGTATCAGTAGAGCATGACATGAGCAAACAACAAATTGCCATCGTCAGAATAGAACAGGTCTTCCAGAAAAAGTTCATCTAAATATTTTGAACAAATATATGATCTGATGATTACATACTACTCTATGTGGTGAATAATTCCACACAGAATCAACAACGAGAATTATTAAAACATGAAAAAGAGTATATTTTGGTTTCGGAGAGATTTAAGACTACATGATAATCATGGTCTATATCAAGCTCTTAGTCAAAATCAAAGCATACAGCCATTGTTCATTTTTGATGAGTTGATAATTGACGAATTGGAAAAAGATGACCCTCGGCTTTCTTTCATTCATGATCAGGTGCATTTGCTCAAGAGGCAACTGGAAGAGCAAGGAAGCGATATAATTGTGAGATATGGCCGTCCATTCGATCTGTGGCGAGAATTATTGAAGGAGGAGGATATACATGCTGTCTACACTAACCACGACTATGAACCCTATGCAATTGCAAGAGATAAGAAGATCAGTACACTCTTAAGCCAGAATGGGATAGATTTTCATTCATATAAAGATCATGTGATTTTTGAAAAAGATGAAATCAAAACTGCTTCAGATGGAATTTATACGGTCTTCACTCCCTACAAAAAAAAATGGCTTGATCAATTTAGCAAGGAGTATATACCAAACTTTCAGAACGACGACTCATTATATCCGTCTGAAAAGATGCTTCATAAGCTTGTGAAAAATTCTCCAAAGGCTATGCTAGACCTTGGTGAATTTGGATTCACTAAATCTATGATGCAGTTTCCGGAAAAGTCTGTATCTCAAAATGTTATTAAAGACTACGCCGCACGACGTGACTATCCCGAGATCGAAGATGGCACTTCTCGACTTGGCATTCATTTTCGCTTTGGCACGGTCAGTATCAGAGAAAAAGCCAGGAAGGCATGGAATTTATCCGAAGTTTTTCTTAGTGAACTGATTTGGCGTGATTTCTATGCTCAAATTATGGCCAACTTTCCTCATGTCATTACTAATGCTTTCAGATCTAAATACGATCAGATACCCTGGAGAACTGACAATCATGAATTTGACTTATGGTCCAATGGAATGACAGGATATCCTATTGTTGATGCTGGTATGAGGCAACTGAATGAGACAGGATATATGCATAACAGGGTTAGGATGATAACAGCCAGTTTTTTAACGAAACATTTACTGATGGACTGGCGAATAGGAGAAGCCTACTTTGCCAGTAAATTACTGGATTATGACCTGGCGTCCAATAATGGCGGTTGGCAATGGGCTGCCGGATCGGGAACAGACGCTGCTCCATATTTTAGGATATTTAATCCAACATCGCAAATGGATAAATTTGATAAAAATCGAATATACATTAAGAGATGGGTGCCGGAATACGGAACTTCAAATTATCCAAAACCTATGGTTGAACATAAATTTGCCCGAGAAAGATGTCTTGAAACATATAAAACAGCATTAGCGAATAACTAGGAATTTTTATGGATGCCTCTCCCAAGGATATATTAATAGTAGGTCAAGGAATTGCAGGAACAATGCTAGCGTGGCATGCTATTAAAGCAAATCTAATAATTGATGTTCTTGATATTAATTCTGAAAGTAGCGCATCAACCGTTTCATCTGGAATAATTAACCCCGTAACAGGTTCTAAGTTTGTCAAATCCTGGAGGATAGATGAACTGTTTCCATATGCCAAAAAAACTTATACAAAAATTGAAAAGGAACTGGATCTTCCGATTGTCTCAAATATGCCTTTGTGGCGGCATATTCCCGATGTAAAATCCGAAAATCTTTGGGATAGCAGAGCGATAGATCCACACTATGAAGGATTACTTTCAAGACCTGATAAGGCCAATGACCTTAAAAAAGAATTTCCTAATTCTTACCAATTTGGTATTGTAAATCCAGCTCTCAAAATAAACGTAAAGGATCTTATAGCGTCACTTAGGATGAAATGGCAAAATAAGGGCATTTTACATGAGATGGAATTCAAGCCGGACGAACTGACCAAAGATGGTAAGTACTTTATTTATAATGGCCTTCAGTATAAAAGTGTCATCCTTGCTGCAGGCTATAAAGGCATTAATTTCAGTCAATTCAAAACATCTGCTTATCGTCCTGTCAAAGGAGAAGTCCTTCTCTGTATGATCGAACACTTCCCTGAGGATAGAATGATTAAGAACGGCAAATTTCTTATTCCCCTGGGAGATCAAACCTTTTGGATTGGTAGTAATTATCAACATCAATTTGAATCTAATGAGCCAGATAAGGATCAGATTAGTGATCTTGTCGACTTTCTGGAAAATAGTATCAGACAGCCATACAGTATTCTTAAACACATTGCGGGCGTACGTCCTTCTACAAAATACCGGCAACCCTTAATCGGAGAACATCCTGAGATTAAAAAGCTCTATCTATTTAATGGATTGGGAACAAAAGGAATTTCCCTGGCTCCATTCTTTAGTCATCGAATGATTCATGCAATAGCTGAGAATCAAGCCGTTAAACCAACAGATGCATTTCGTAAGAGCTTTCCTTAAATTTACCTGTCGAGATTGCATTAGGGTTGATCGAATTGCTACATCACCTTTCCTTTCATATATGTATTTTTAGATTCAAATTCAATCATTCTATGGAGAATAAAACGAGTCATGCCAATACAATCGTCAAAAATCATATCCTCTGGTCAATGGGGGCCGGTTTTATACCTGTGCCGATTGCAGATTTATTTGCTGTCACAGCGGTCCAGTTGGATATGATACGCCAGTTGAGCAATCTCTATGACGTCGATTTTAAGGAAACTAGTGGTAAAGCAATCATAACATCGCTATCTGGAGCATCAGTAGCAAGAATGGGCGCCAGGGCTATTAAATTTATCCCAGGAGTCGGATCAGTTCTTGGAGGCGTAACATTGGCTATATTATCAGGAGCGTCGACATATGCAATAGGTGAGGTTTTTAAGACTCATTTTGAAAAAGGTGGCACTTTTCTAGACTTCGATATTTCACGTATAAAGAGAATGTATGATGAGTCATTTGAGAAAGGAAAGGAAGTTGCTAAAGACTTGCATAAGGAGCAGCAAGAACAGATTAAGAAAGAAGAAGCTGCTGCTAAGGATCCGTTAACCAGGATAAAGGAGTTGGCAGAGATGAAGGCCAAAGGTCTTATCACGGAAGAAGAATATGCAACTTTAAAGAAAAACGTCATTGAGGTAACGGATGAATAGATTTTTTCCAACCTAAGACCTTAAGAGTATTTATCTTTGGCCAATTAAATTTTTTAATCTAAACAGAGAAAGATGCTTAAAAACGTATCACTTATAATTTTAATGTTAGTTGGCACAGCTACTATTGCACTTAGTCAAATTCGTACACCAGCAGCAAGTCCATCCGCCACATTTACGCAGACTGTAGGACTCACGGAAGTAACAGTTGAATATTCACGTCCAGGTGTTAAAGGACGAGCGATTTTCGGAGATCTCGTACCATATGGTAATATTTGGAGAACTGGTGCTAATTCTGCAACCAAAATTTCTTTTAGCCAAGATGTGAGCATTGAAGGCAAAGAACTTAAAGCAGGTTCTTATGCTATTCTAACTACTCCTGGTAAAACCACATGGGATGTCAGTTTTTATCCATACGAATCAGGAAACTGGGGTTCTTATGTTGAACAGGAGCCAGCTGTCAAGGCAACAGTGGCTTCATCTGAATTACCTATAGAGTTGGAGAATTTCACGATAATGATACACAACCTTCAAAGTGAAGGTGCTGATCTTCATTTGGTTTGGGCTAACTGTTTAGTGGCAGTTAAAATCGGTGTAAATTCTGATGCTCAGGTTATGGCAGATATCGAAAGAACACTTGCTGGACCTTCAACAAATCAGTATTATACCATCGGTTCTTATTTACATGATTCAGGCAAAGATCTGAAAGAGGCCTTGAAATATGTTCAAAAAGCCACGAAAGGAGATGAGCCTCGTTTTTGGCAAGTAAGAAAAGAGGCAGTTATTCTTGCTGATCTTGGAAGAAAAGCAGAAGCCATAACGGCTGCAAGTTTATCTCTTAAATTGGCCAAGGAAGCCGGAAATGATGATTACGTCAGAATGAATGAAAAGTCAATTAAAGAGTGGTCTATGTAGCCCTCTTTAAGTATTAAAAAAAAGCCTCTTCAAAAATATTTTGAAGGGGCTTTTTTTATCATTGAAAGGTGGTTGAATTTTATTTTTCTGACTTTACCTTATTGCAAACGTATTCATTGAAGAAGGTACTATCTATTAGAGTCTCAATCATTTATTTGATATTTCATTGATTAACAGAGATAGAATTTACCTTTAGGAGAACATCAAATGCGATGAAATTAAAGTCAACTCAGATTGTAATTTTACTTTCCGTTGTGCTCATCCTATTATCCCAGGTCTATTATCCGAAATGGAAAT
>JAJCYJ010000640.1 GCA_029262975.1 Saprospiraceae bacterium | reverse complement strand
TATAACTTGTACTCAAGGCAAAACGCCTTTACGATATTTTTTCGCAGGGATGAAAACGATATCCCTCGGGCCTTCCAGTTGGCTATTCTGGGCAAATTATTCCCATCGTTGACATGGAATTTCAATTTTTAATAAGAGGAAGTATCTTTCTGACGTGCCTTACCATGATTGCATGTCTAGAACAGATCGATTTTGCACCAGGTGAAGTACGACCTGTATTAGTTGTAGATGGAGTAATTTTCGCCGGTATTGGCCCTCATACGATTCAGTTGTCCACTACAGACAGATTAGGTCTGAAGACTTTCCCTCAGGTTACTGACGCGACCGTAACTCTGATTAACGATAGAGGTTTAGAATTCTCCTATAATCATGTAGGTGAGGGAAATTACAGGATTCAAGCAGGATCTCTGAATGCCAAAACAGGGGAAGTCTACTTCATTGAAATCCAGTACGAAGGACAGATATACAGATCGATGGAGCAGCAAATTCCTGAACCCCAGTCTATCGATAATTTAAGTTTTGATATCGAAGAGGACAATTTCATCTTAGAAGCGCACAACACGACACCTGACAATGGCGCAATCTATTTAAAATGGAATGTGGAAAATGTTTATTCTATTACCGAATTGATTTGCAATCCTTTTATATCCCCGCTCAGGTGTTATATTAAAGATGAATTTCACATGCCTTCCATTCCATTGCTCGACGGCTCTCGTCTACAAAAAGGAACGACATTTAAACATAAGATAGCCTCAAAACGCATAGATTTCACTTTTGGAAATCCTCAGTCCTTTTATGTCATTCAGCAATCCATGTCACCCGAAGCTTTTGAATATTGGTCGCGTATCGATCTTGTCTCTAACCAGCTCGGCACATTATTCGATCCTCAACCTTCTAGTGTTCGTGGAAACATATATAATATCAATGATCCAACCGACATAGTCCTGGGTTATTTTGCCGCTGTGGCTCAGGACGATGCGGTTTTATTCACTGCTGCAGGTGACTTTTTTGATGAATTTCAAATATTGCCCTACTGTGGTATTCCCGGTTTTGAAATATTCGCACGGGGATGTTGTAGATGCACAGACTTAGAAAATTCATCTTTGAATAGACCACCTTATTGGTAAAGGTTTAGTACATGACAAAAATGGAAATAGATTAACCCGGGTCAAGAGAATGGACAATCGAGAACTGATCCTTTGTACGTTTTAATTTTGAAAATAAAAATGTTTAAGCCCACTCGTGGTTCCCTCTTTTAAAGGTCTCCCAGACCTTTATCCTTTTGCAAAGGAAACATTCGGTCATGTTAAAAAATGTCGAAACCTTGGAGACATTTTAGAAAATCATTTATGGTTGTGACGAAGGAGCAAAAAACATTACAAAGGGGCCCTTTTTTTGGTTCGGTTTTTTTGGGCAAACAAAAAAATGAACAATAAAAAATTCAATTCGTTGAAGCCATTCATAATGTATTGATAATCAATAAATAATGATTTTTTGTTATGTACTAAATGGTAAAGGTTTATAAACTGTCTCTACGGTTCTGCTCAGCGGCTTGCTAAGGAAGAGGAAGTACTAAGTCATAATCAGACATCATTTGTTTTAAACTTAATTTCTTATTTTTAAACGAAATATTTCAAGTCCTCTCAAATTATTATCATGGAAAATCTGCGACCTATACAAATTATAAAAGCCTATAATAATCGTGATAAAATTAATTCAATTTTAAAAGGCCTTTGTCTCGGACTTTTTTATTGTCTCGTCTCGATAAGCTGTGGCGAATCGCCTGCTTCTACAAATGCTGAAAAACAAGATAGTTCAGCTACTGCTGCTGAAAGTGCTAGTAGTGATCCAAGTGGAAAAGTAATCATGGCAATTTTTGCACACCCGGATGATGAATCCACCGTAGCCCCAATTTTATCCAGGTATGTACGCGAGGGAGCGAAAGTTCACCTGGTCATCTGTACCGACGGCCGACTCGGCGTTAATGATTTTACAGATCACGAAGCGGGAGAAGGTTTGGTTGCTATGAGGAAAGAAGAGATGAAGTGTGCTGCTGAAAAATTAGGTGTTGAGCTCATACATCTTGACTATCATGATCAATTAAGAGCTGCCGAAGGCTACGATGGCCATATACCACATGTGAGGGCCTTAATTAAAGAGGTTCATCAGTTGGTTACAGATCTAAAGCCGGATGTAATCATAACCTGGGGACCTGACGGTGGCTCTAATCATTTGGATCATCGTCTGATAGGTGCTACGGCGACGTCAGTTTATCTCAGTAAAATATGGGATAAAAATCCCTCATTGTATTATGTAGGCAGACCGTCACAAAGTATGGATGATGAAGAATCTATCATATTAAGGGGTGTTGACGAGTCGTATTTGACGACACAGATAACTTTTACCGATGACGATCTTGAGGCAGCTATAGCTTCACTTTCATGCCATGTAAGTCAGGTTCAGGTTGATAGAGTGAGAGAAAGAATGGAAGGCCGGTATGGAAAAGATAAATTAATCTATCTGAGAAAGTTTGTTGGACCACAATCGTCTTCCGATAGTGTTTTTTAAAAAAAAATTCCTTGTAAACTGCCTCCATATTCTTGCATTTAAACCTTTGATACTTTCATAAATGTCCTTACATCCCATAGATTGGTTAGTTATCATTTTGTATGGAATATTAACAGTCGTTTTGGGTCTGTGGT
>JAJCYJ010000639.1 GCA_029262975.1 Saprospiraceae bacterium | reverse complement strand
TTTTCCGAACATTTTTGCCGCCTTTTCCTCTAAGTGATTCACACTGGGATCTTCCCTGAAGACATCATCACCAACTTCGGCTGATAGCATGAATTGGAGCATTTCCGGTGTAGGAATGGTTATCGTATCTGAAAGCAGGTTGATCATCATATGGCTGTATATGGCTTTAGGAAGAAAGAGTCATTAATCATATTCAACTTGGTTGATCAGTTGAACTAACAAATTAAGTAAGAATAATCGAGTTGGCATGACATCAAATATATGAATGCGATGGATGTCCGATTATTGCTATGTGGCTTTGTTCTTAAGAAGGAAAGCGACCAACAATGACTTTTTGCGCTCTCGGTAATACATTTTTAGGAGACTTTTCGACTGATATGAAGTCTTTTCATAATCCCAATCTATTAATAACACCTATTAGTTGGACTAGTCTATCTTTGCGCTCAATTTTTTATACATGAAGCACATTCGCAACTTTTGCGTTATCGCACATATTGATCATGGGAAGAGTACTCTTTCCGACCGTTTACTGGAAACAACACAAACTGTATCTCAAAGGGAGATGAAAGCGCAGACGCTTGATGATATGGATCTTGAGCGAGAGCGGGGGATTACGATCAAAAGTCATGCGATTCAATTGTATTATAACCACTCTGATGGTCAGAAGTATACGTATAACCTTATAGATACGCCGGGGCATGTTGATTTTTCATACGAAGTATCCCGATCCATAGCTGCGTGTGAAGGCGCTTTGTTATTAGTAGATGCATCACAAGGTATCCAGGCACAGACGATATCTAACCTGTACCTGGCGATCGGTCACGATCTCGAGATTATACCGATCCTCAATAAAGTGGATATGGAAAGTGCTATGATCGATGAAGTTTCAGACCAGATTATCGATTTAATAGGATGTAAAAAAGAAGATATAATTCAGGCAAGTGGTAAGACCGGTCAAGGTGTAAAGGATATTCTGGAGGCCATCGTAGAGAGGATTCCTGCTCCATCCGGAGATTCTGACGCACCACTCCAGGCATTGATATTTGACAGTGTCTTTAATCAGTTCAGGGGCGTAATAGCATATTTCAGAATCATGAATGGCACCCTGAAGAAGGGAGATAGAATACGATTTTTCAATACGGGAGGAGAGTACAATGCTGATGAGGTAGGTGTATTGCAGATGAACCAGGTACCCAAAATGGAATTGGCATCTGGTAATGTAGGATATGTAATTACAGGTATCAAAGAATCAAAAGAAGTAAAAGTAGGTGACACTATTACTCTGCGTGATAATCCTTGTGAAAAAGGCATACATGGATTTGAAGATGTAAAACCTATGGTCTTCGCAGGTATTTATCCGATAGATAATGATGACTTTGAAGACCTTAGGGACAGTCTTGAAAAATTGCAGTTGAATGATGCATCGCTGGTCTTCGAACCTGAATCATCGGCAGCCCTGGGATTTGGATTCAGATGTGGATTTTTGGGCATGTTGCATTTAGAAATCATCCAGGAGCGATTATCGAGAGAATTTGACCAGGAGGTGATTACTACGATTCCCAACGTGTCCTACCAAGCATTTACAAAACGTGGAGAAAAACTAATTATTAACACCCCTGCAGATCTGCCTGATCCTACAATGGTAGATCGTGTAGAAGAACCATATATCCAATCTCAAATTATAACCATGCCTGAATATATAGGGGCCATTATGACTCTGAGTATGGATAAAAGAGGCATTCTTACCAATCAGACTTATCTGACTACCGACAGGGTAGAGCTTACATTTGAAATGCCTTTGGCCGAGATTGTTTTTGACTTTTATGACAAATTAAAATCCATCAGCCGGGGTTATGCTTCCTTTGACTACCATCCGATAGACTATAGGGCTTCTACTTTGGTCAAGCTCGATATCAAGTTGAATGGAGATTCTGTTGACGCGCTTTCCTCTCTTGTTCATAGAACAAAGGCTGAGGCTTTCGGACGACAGATATGCAAGCGTCTGAAAGAGCTGCTTCCACGCCAACAATTTGTAATTGCAATTCAGGCTGCTATTGGCGCGAAGATTGTAGCGCGTGAGACGATTTCAGCATTGCGTAAGGATGTGACTGCCAAATGTTATGGAGGTGATATTACGCGAAAGCGGAAATTGCTCGAAAAGCAAAAGAAGGGGAAGAAGAAAATGCGTCAGATTGGCAATGTACAGGTCCCTCAGAAGGCGTTTATTGAAGTGCTCAAACTAAATGACTAAATAACCTGGAGAGGGGATATTGGAAGTAGTTGGCGAGCAACTACTGTTTTAATTGAAGCGCAATCTGCGAACGTTGCTTGTTTAAATTCTTTTTTGCATATTATTAGTTCCCTATGTATCCTATTTTGTATAGATGGATAAAATGAAATTATAAAAATAATGAGGATTCAATTATTCGAAGAATCACGGGATGAAATCAATATTTCTATTACAGCACAAATAGAAAGTAATGAAGATTTATCTATAACTGGAAATGATTCTGGTAAGCTTGTTAAAGAACTGAAAGGTACGTGGGATTATGAATATAAGGTGAGGATTAAAAAAATCGATAAAGAATTATTGATTAAAAAATTGAGTACCCAAAGTATACCTATAAATAATGATACGGACCTTATGACGTGGTTGAAATCAAATTACAGTCACAACGAAGCTTATACAAAGTTTCTAAATTTTTTAAAAGAAATGGGTATTAAGAATGATCCATTTATTTGGCCATAAACAAAGATCGACTTCTCCAGGAATAGATTTGTCACAAATATTAACTATACTGGTTTGAGTCATCAAAATTTAACTTTATTTTGGGATTAAATGAATTATGTCAATATTGATAGGATCTCGATAGTCATCGCAATGTTACTTTCTGTGGCAATATTATCCGCACAAAACAAAGTAGGTCTTATAGCTCCTGATATTTTAACACACGAAACGGAAGGAACGATTTGCATTCCATTTACAACAGAAAATTTTATTGATGTTAAGGCTTTTGCATTTGGATTAAAATATGATCCTGAAGTGGTTTCGTACTCATTTTATTCAGAAGCGTCACTGACAAACTTTCGAATAAGGAAAATTTCTTCTATGGAAGGTTATTTATCAATTATTTGGATTGGAGATGGTGCGTTACACAATCTTGATAATGGAGCCATTCTAATTGAACTTTTTTACGAGATAGTTGGAAGTGCAGGGAGTGTAAGTATCATAGAGTTTGTCGAACCTGGTTTTCCCATAGAATTTATAGGACGACATAATAGAGTCCTTGAACATTTTATAAAAAATGGTTCATTTAATATTATCCAACTAGTGCCAACTTTGTCTACATGGGGATTGTTTATTTTGATTTTAATTTTATTAATTTTTGGTGTAATTACTTTATGCAATTGGAATATTACTTATAGACATGAGCACCGGCCCAACACATTTATCTAAGAATTATAATTATGTAGATGATAACAATGGGCTTGTAGAATATTCTTATCCCCGGGAAGCGGAATAGGGAAGATGCGGGACGGAAACTCGTACAAGCGGAACAACGACTTAATTGGCAATTGATAATTGTAAATGTAGAAGTGAAGGTGCAAGTCATTAAAGAATGCATTTCGTATTATAACCACCATTTTAGGCACTTAGGAGCACAAGCACTTAAGCAGATCAGTATCAACTCATTAAACATATTAAACTCAATGAACAATTAGCTACAGACAAACCGCAAGTAGCGGATATCATTACCTTGTACTGTCGACACGTACTAATTGATTCGTCTGGAGACGAGTTGGATTGGATACGAGTCAGAGACTCGTACCAGCGGGGGAGTTTTATAATGTTCGATATCAATATTTGCCATTAGATAAACGTATATATAAAGACACATAAATGTTCCTTCATCCAAGCGAATATTAAGGGTATGAAAAAGAGTCAATATTTATTTCCTTTAATCTTTTTAATTATTCTGATTCAGAACGTATCAGGCCAGGTATTCCACAATCTCAATTTTCAGGAATTATGTGAAGATTCTAAAACAGGAATATGTTTTTGGGATGTATCCTGGGGCGGAACCGGGGCAATTAGCTCAGCCATAGTCGATAAGCAGAAATGCCTGCGTATTAAGGGCGAAAAGGAAGGCTCCGTTGGGTTTTCAGAACAAGTCGTGATCATCGATAATACTTGGGAGACTTCTATTATTAAAATTTCTTCGCTCATTAAATCAGATGGTGTATCAGGCAAAGGTGCCGGGCTTAATATTGGACTATATGATGATGCAGATCAGTTAATTGCCAACAAAGATATGGGCGGTGTTTATTCATTGGATTGGGTCACGGGGATTAATGATTGGAAGCACTACACTATATCCATAGTAGCACCTCAGGAGACTGTTAAAATTAAAATTGGTGCGATTCTTTATGGTAAGGGGAGTGCGTACTTTAAAGACTATCAAGTATCTGTAACACCTATTCTGAACAGACAGCCGAGTAAGTTAGCGAGAGAATATATAGCAGCTGCTTGTGATACGATCAAGATGCATTCATTATTCAGAGACTCATTGGACATTGCGAAATTGAAAGATGTCGCCCTTTCAATTGCAAACGATGCGCAGACCTATCAAGATTGCCATTTGGCTGTGAACTATTTGCTGGAGTCAATCCGTGTATTTGGAGATAATCATTCCTTTTTCATGAATGCGATCGAAATTGCCAACTGGGAATCTGAAGGGTCACAAGTCAGTAAAATTGAATTTCCTACTTTCGATATTATAGATCGATTCGGGTATATATTGGTCCCGGCATTTCATGGTGGTAATGAATCTCAAATTCTGGATTTTGCAGATAGTCTTCAAAGAGGCATAGAATTCCTTACGGATGCCAACATAGCAGGATGGATAGTTGATCTGAGACAAAATACCGGGGGTAATATGGCACCCATGGTAGCTGGCCTAGGCCCTTTATTTGATTCTGAAAGACTCGGCGCATTAATTGATGTTAATGGACACCCTGATTCCTGGTATTATAAGAATGGGCAATATTATTGGGATCGTGATACTGGGTTTTCGGTTTCAAAACATGTCAAATTAACAACTCAATTACCAATTGCTGTATTGACCAGTGCTCAAACCGGGAGTTCAGGAGAAGCAGTTTTGGTTTCTTTTATTGGCAACAGTAAAACTAAAATTTTTGGCCAACCAACATGGGGACTGACAACTGGAAATGGAAATTTCCGATTAAAAGATAGTTCAGAAATATTTTTGGCTTCCACAATCTATTCTGATAGAAATGGAAAAACATACCATGGACGAATCTATCCTGATTTTATAATTGAAGATAACGCGTCAAGTCCAAATGATGCGGTTATTGAAGCTGCGATGAAGTGGATCTTGGAATGGAAAGATTAAAGTATTGTCTTAGTATATATGAGATAATTTTATTTTTCAATTCCGTCATCACTTGTAGAATGTAATGATTTAATGACAAAAGGAGAAAAGCCGTAAGCCCTTCTACAATGACGCAAAAGGAGTGAAGGCACAAGCGCGTGTAAGATGCATTACGAAACAAAAGTCCAATTCTAAGATAGAGAGCTGCAAGCATGAGCTAATCCTCCGACCTTCGGCCACCTTCCCGCGAAAGGCGCGGGACAGGCTCTTTTAAAAGGAGGACATTTTCAGTTCTGCAAAATTTAAGGCACTTAGGAACCTGATCACTTAGGCACATTTAATATACACCCTTTTACTAACCTCATTAAACCAATTAAACATCTAAAACATCTTAAACCTATAAAACTTTATAGGAGTAGTACCATTAATTTAATTAGGTGCTAACTATTTTGTAAATCACATTATTAAAAATTGCTCAATGACATACATAGACTTCATTTTACATCTGCTGACAGCTTTGTGTGCGGGTGCGGCAATAGGATTTGAAAGACAATGGCAACATAAGTCTGCCGGATTAAGGACCAATACTCTGGTTGCTGTAGGGGCCTGTCTTTATGTATTATTATCTGTTCAACTTACTGAGGGTGGTGGAGATGTTACCAGGATTATTGGTCAGGTTGTTACAGGAATTGGATTTTTAGGAGCAGGAATAATTTTTCGTGAAGGAGCCAGTATACACGGATTGACGACGGCGGCAACGGTTTGGTGTAGTTCTGCAGTAGGCTGTATGGCTGGTGCTGGCTATTATGTAGAAACCTTGATCGCTACAGTTTTTATTATTTGTATCAATATATCATTTATGCCCCTGGATCGATGGCTTAAAGGTCGAAGATGAACGACCGATCCCATGAACGACCGATCCCAAGAGCGACTGATCCCAAGAGCGACTGATCCCAAGAGCGACCGATCCCAAGAGCGACTGATCCCGCAGGGTCGAGCTCGACAGTGCTCGAAGGGAGAGAAGGCGAAAGCCCGTGCAGGATGCTTCAATACGACAGCGCTCGAAAGGAGTGAATGCGTAAGCACTTATACAATGCTATAATGATTCAATGAAGAAGGGCGTGAAGGCGAAAGCCCGTGCAGGGTGCTTCAATGCGACAATGCTATAATGCCGAAGGGAGAGAAGGCGTAAGCCCGTGCAGGATGCTTCAATACGATAGTGCTCGAAGGGCGTGAAGGTGCAAGCTTGAGAAGGATGCATTATGAATCGAACGTCCCACCTCGAAGGGAGAGAAGGCGTAAGGTACTGTCTTAGATTCCAAATTTTATTTAATGTTTTTTTGCATTAATTTAGAGCGAACAAAAAGAGGACTTCAAATGACGCGATATGCGGAAGTTCATCTAGTATAGCCTCTTCGGAGGCTATTTTCTTATACACTGCA
>JAJCYJ010000638.1 GCA_029262975.1 Saprospiraceae bacterium | reverse complement strand
TTCTTGAACAAAAAGTGCTTTTCTATAGACGCTTGACTGTGGCAGAACGATTGCGATTTGAACGTAATGTTCAATATTTTTTAAGTGAAATAACCATCACAGGGGTGGAAACTACCGTAGACGACGTAGACCGGTTATTAGTGGCATCAAGCGGGGTTATACCGTTGTTTGGTTATCCTGATTGGCACTACAAGAATCTCAACGAGGTATTACTTTACGAAGGATCATTCAACCATGATTTTGAAACGCGTCAAGGTGAAAATCGAAATATTCTCGGTATGGTAGGCAACGGAAGCATGAACCGGATGATGATTCTGTCCAAGCCTTCCCTTCACCGAGGCTTTGAAATCCACAATTCTGACCATAATGTGGGCATCCATGAATTTGTCCATCTCCTGGACAAAGCTGACGGCACTACGGATGGTATTCCTGAAGTATTTCTTCAACAACCATACATTATCCCATGGGTAAAAATGACCCATAGGGAGGTGAAAAAAATCAGAAAAGGTAGATCGGATATTGATTTTTATGGAAGTTCTAATGAAGCGGAGTTTTTGAGCGTAGTCAGTGAATATTTTTTCCAACAACCACGTAAAATGAAAAGAAATCATCCGGAACTATTTGAAATGCTGGAGAAGATTTATCACCAGGATTTAGATTGAATTATTTAAAAAATGAATAGAACTCCAATTGGTATTGTTTTATCTGGAGGAGGAATAAGAGAAGTGGCACAAATCGGAGTAAATAAAAATTCAGTTAGTATTTCTATTTCAACAATTCGCGATGTACAATCGCCCATTTGAATAGACCATTCTGTTCTCTTGCTAATTGGTTTTTTTACTAATCTTGCTCGGATATGATGATTCTCAACATGAGTTGTGATCAAATGAGTGATTCTGTTAAAGACGACCCTCGCATCAATCATATTCCCATAATTGTATTAATTGCCAGGGCAGTAGAACTGACAAAACTCACAACTCTGAGCATGGAAGATGATAATTACATTGTATCACAAGTATTAAGTCTTGAAAAGACCAAAGACGAAAGTCTTTGATGGAGTGAATGGCGAAAGTTTTTGCACTTGAATTTTAAATTTATTTGTGGGAATGAAATACGAGAGCGTAGGTATTACCTGCGCTCAACGAGGGTTTGCTAATCTGCGCACCTTAATTAAATGAATCCCTTGTATTTTGAGTATAGGTGATGCCTAAATAGATACAACCACTCACTTCTCCAAATACTCCTGCGTATCCTTTGCCTCAAAATAAGGAGACAGTTGTGTAAAATGTTTTAACAACGGAATATGGCCTTGTCCATACACGACTAAAATCCTGTCCTCCGGCCGATCACTTATCTGGTGAAGGTTACTGAATATTTGAATATTTCGGTGATACCAGGTATTGACCATATCCGGACCTGCATAATTATGTTCCTGAACGATGGGTACAAAGGACTGAAAATATACACCTAGTGCAATATTTTCAATTTGCGGATCATTCATTTTATAGAGCATTTCTCTGATCGTCCCATCATTTAACCATTGTCCCATAATCTTCATGGCTTTACTCCCGGCTTTTTCCAGATCACCCATATATGGGCCGAATTTCGCGGGATCTTCACCAATCAATTTGGACAACTCCGTATTTTCCAATCCCATTTTTACATCTATTGGATATATGTCTTCATGTCCGAGCATTTTAGCGAGTCTGAATCCAACCTGCTCCTCTTCACTACGACGCAACTCCAATTCACCTCGCACATATGAATGATACCTCGCCATCGTAGCAGAATCACCATATGGTGCCTCCACCGCGATCTTCGTTGGTTTAAACCGGGCGAGTAATTTTGCTACTTCCTTCAATTCTTCCTGGCGTTTGGGTGCAAGTACATCATCGGATTCCAGGTTGAATTGATCAGCCCCAGGATTACTCATATGATAGGAACCCAGGTATAGGATAGGTATGGGATCTACATTTGGTAATAACTGGAGAAATTCGCTTTGGCTTGTCTCTTTGGGCAACTCCTCTGATTGTGTCCAGGCAGACCATGAAAACATCAAAAAAATACTTACAAAAAGTGGGGTGATGATATTCAGGTGTTTCATTTTAAGGGCTGATTTACTTATTTTGCCTACTAAAAATTGATTTTTTAATTTGCAAATTCTGTTAACCGACTGGCGATTTACTTTTGCAATTAATAAGTTCTATTAGTTTGAACGATTATAATAACTGAAATGTGCCAAAATCAATCTGTGTGGAAACAATGTCCAAACTTTAAGATTGCCCCCCTCTCAGCTCCAACTCTCCATAGCCTCTCGTATTGGCCTGCGTAACAATTCCGCCAATACTGCCACCAGATCGACACCATTGACAGTAAAGTTGTCAAAAAACGCACTGACAACAAATTGCCTTGTGGTCGCTCCATTGCTATAAGGCAATTCTATCCAACCCGCACTTGAAAAACAACAGCTTACATTACCCGGTTTTCGCGCTGTATTAATGGCAACTTTAAAGGCATTCAGATCCAACGATGACAAACCAATGCTTACATTTTCCTCATCTATAATGGCATTAATATCATTGATAAATCCATTGTCTGTATTTTCGTTAAGCATCAACGTATAGAAACTGTTTTTAAAACCTCCGCCTAATACATTTGCGTCCTCTCCCACTTCCTCATATATCTCAGCCAAATCAGCAAGCGTTGCGGTATTAAACGGATTATTTGAAATATTTCCACAAGCAAATTTGTGTTGCAGCAAGGTTTGGTTGCTTAATCCCAAAATATTAGCCGCTGTCATGTTCATATTTGCCCTTCCTGTAGCCGGATTTCCATTCCCAAAAAATTCCTGGACAGCATTAGTAGACTGATTGTCTGAGTTCATCATCATTCGACTTAAGGCAGTACTCAGAGACTCCGTAATGGTATTGGCTCCACAGTTCGTATTATTATTAGATGAATTCGTGCAATTTGTATTATTCCCCGGGCAAACTGTCAGCATTGAGGTGGTCAAGTTGGCATTTCCGAGCTGAACTTGTATCATCGCATGAACATGTTGCAAAACTTTGATTGTACTTGCCGGATAAAATGAAACATTTGCATTGAGAGAACGACGCACAGGTCCATTTACTTCTTTCATATAATACCCGACTCTGCCGTCCGTATTGCCAATTAGAATCGAATGAATTTTTCCGGTATTGCGTATAATAATATGAGAACCATTCTCAACTTCGATTTTATTTACACTTAAATCAATATTCAAATCCACACCGGCTTCTATCGTCAATGTGCTGTTATTCTGAACAAATACATCTCCGCGAATACTGGCGCTGGCAGTTAATTCGCAATCACTGTTAATCACCCAGGAGCCTGAACCAGGTGGGGCACAGGGAGTAAACTCATTTTCTTTATCATAAATAGATGAAAAAACGGGCAGTATGGATATCAAAGAATAGAATATTATCTTACTCATTAGACTATAATTAATTGCCAATTATAATATCACCATTAGCCTTTAGAATAATGGACGCACCACCAAATTGATTGATGATTCTTAGGTCATTCGTTGAATTATAGTATCCCAGTTCACCTGTAACGGCTCCACCATCCTGGCTGAGCGTGAGCTTTGGCTGATCATCTTCACCGACATCATTAGTATCCGCTTCAAGCAGAAGCTCAACACCTTGAACCCCTCCACTCACATGTAACCTGGCCGTCGGGGCAGATGTTCCAATCCCCACATTGGTGTTATTTCTAATGTGAAAAATGCCATCTTCAGTACTGGTTTTTCCAATAAAAAAATCTGATGCAGCAACGGTGTTTTCATTTCGAACCGCCAAAAACCAAGTATCACTTTCTCCTCGAACGTTTAAAAATTCCGAGTTAGAATCGCCGTTAGCCCCTCCTCCAATCACTGCATCTCCTTCTACGTGTAAAGGCTGGGCAGGGCTGGTAGTACCGATACCCACATTTCCAGAGTTAGTAATATGAAAAGTCCCATCTTCCAGGCTAGATTTTCCAATAAAGAAATCCGACGCTGCTTGACTTCCCTCATTTTGAACGCCAAGATACCAGATATCACTTTGTGCCCTAATGCTCATAAATTCAGCGCTGGCATCTCCAGAAGAGCCTCCACCGATTATGGCATCCCCATTGACATGAAATAGATCGCCAGGCGCTGTAGTGCCTATACCCACATTACCACTTGCCCCAATATGCATACGAGTAGATGTGTTCGTGTTGAAAAATAATTGATCTGAGCTCTCTAAAATGATATCTCCAAACCCATTGGAAGGAATCGGAGAAGTCTCATTTCTCAAGGTTAATGACGGGCTATTTGCACTATTTGCTCCAAGGGGAAAAGTGGCAAACAAGGTACCCACCTTTACAGGTGTACCCGAACTACGATCGAATAATTCGAGTGTATTATCGATTCTGACGTTGCCTTCTACATCCGCCAATTGTGCGAAGCTTACAAAACAAATAAAAAGAGCGATAATGAGAATTGTCAATTTCTTTTTCATTTTTAAAATTTTAAAGGTTTACAATATCCAATCACTCCAACTGTATTTATTGTCCTTGTATAACTTCTAGTATTTTTTGGAATGTGATTGTGCATTTAAATAGAGGTGAAACAAAATTTAATATCAAATTAGGTATTGACATACATATGTCATGATGACAATAGCATTAATTCAATCTGATTGGAAAGTCCCTACTGCAATGGAAAAACTGTGCTCCAGGGCAAAAGGAGTATTGAACTAAAAAAGAAGGTGATTCTGAAAAATAAAAAGTGCTGGTTCTGAGATTCAATTAAGCGTAGCGTTGATAATCGCGGTCTAAAAAGACCGATAGCTATTCAGTGTTGGCCAGTCGACTCTGCTATTGCAAAGCCACTTAGATGTCTTGATGCGTGGGCTATTAGTAACCCTTAAGTGTACCCAAATTACAAAGAAACATGGAGATAATCAAAGAACTTCTATTCTTTTCACCTTTGATTATGATTCGAATACATTTGATTTGACTACATCCATCAATATTGGTCATCAGAAATCATAATTCCACGTTCGCAATGATTTCAATGGAAATCGAGATTAGTAGAAAGATAACTTTTAATCGATAAAACATTATATGGTATTTCGAGCGAGCTATAATATGCCGTTTCCACTTTTCAAAATTAGGTATTTATACCCTACCACAGTCCTTACCCTCTTCTTACTTTGATGATTGAATAAAGTGGAAAAAATAACGTACCGTTGTTGGCAAATCCCTTATACTATTTTGTCGAAACGAAGCTTATGTTATGGCATTATTTATTACTTATAATTAAAAAATATGACTGGAAACACAACTATGTGTAAACTTCTGTGCGCTAGTGGAAGCGCATATTATGTAGGATTAGATGGGAAATTTCATCCTCCTTCTCCTGCTGACTCAAATTACAAAGAGTATGCAAATGCAGGCTTTCTCTCTCCCCCTAAAGCTTATACCAACTCTAAAACGAAAACTTTAGAAAAAATTAATGCTGCTATATTAGCTGAAACAAACTTTGGATATGTACTCGCATTCAGAGGAACATTACCGCCAACTCATTGGAATCCTGCAACACTGGAAGATTGGTGGCAAGATATCTGTAAAGTCGATGAAGTCGATGATCCTGTTCTTCCTGGAAAGGTTCATCAGGGTTTTATTACTGCCTTTCATTCCATATGGCCACAGATTAAAATTGATCTGGATAAAATCTATGGTGGGAAAAGAATAAAGAAACAATTGTATATCACGGGCCATAGCAAAGGAGGCCCAATGGCTACCTATGCAGCATATTATGCAAAGAAATTGAAGTATAATCTTGGAGGGGTCATGACTTTTGCTTCACCTTATCCCGGAAATGCAGTATTTGCAAAAGGATACAACAAAGTAATTGATCAGATCAGATATGAGAACTATCTCGATATTGTGCCGTGGCTTCCACCAAACAAGGAAATCTTTGACCACCTTATTCCTTTTTTAGATGAACTTATCGATGGATTGGAACATATAGGGTTTAAAAAAGAGTTGGAAAAGTTTAAACGGTTTTTGAACAAATCACTAAAACTCAACTACACTCCAGTAGGAACATTACAATACATTAAAAAGAATGGAGATATAATAGGCGATTCAAAAAATTTAACGTCTATAAGAATAGCTACTTTTATTGCGCTGTTTATTGAAGATATATCCGACGAACTTAGCGCTCTTAAAACGATCGGTAATGCGCATAGAATTGCATGTGGCGGTGGGTATGAATCAGGTGTATGTGGTATTTGCTAAAAAATTAGACCATTAACGCTTTCTATTCAAAATTGAAGACATAAGTTAGCCGTATGATAAGTTGAAACTTTTCAAATGCACGTAAATAGAATATGTTTCTTAAAAGTTGAAATTAAAACAATAAAGTAACGATCACATTTCTATCGTCGTTGGATTTGAAAAAGAGCAATCTCTCTTGCTTCGACTAGCTTGTGCTTTCCTTTTCTCAAACACTTACCTTAAAGAAAGCCTAATCTAATATTTCAACATTTTTATACGGATATTCACGATTTTCAGGGACATCTGTAAAAGTCAGATTTAAAATACCTTTCTCATAGAATGCAGTGACTTTTTCGTGGCCAATATTATTGCCAAGTTGAAACCTCTTAATAACAATATCAGTGTCAACCTCATTGATTAGATACTTGGATGAGGTGATTACTTCGTTTTTTCTTTCAGCACGGATCAATAAAATGTTGTCTTGAACGAACACTTCAATATCTTCTTTTTCAAAACCCGGAAGAGCCACTTCCATTTTGAACAAGTCATCTTGGTTAAGAAGATTTTTTTTATCTTTTTTGCTTCCCCAGCGCAAATCCAAAGCACTTTTCCCAAGAAAGTCGGGATGATCCGTTATGGGTGATATGAAGTGCCTTCTTCGGTTATCGTGATAATCTTTAATTGTTGGATAAATCATAATCGCTTTTTATTGGAATGTCTAATTATTACATCTTTAAAGAAAGGCTATTATAAATTCGTTTGTAATGATATAAATCAGTAGGCAGACATGATATTCATCAGTCCGAACTTTGCCTGTATATTAAAACGTCTCCTGTTAATTCAAGAGTTTCAGACATGCTGGAGCATCTACTTTAAAATTTATTTTTTACTACAAAACATTAACAACAGCACTCAAGAATTTAGAAATATTCACTGTCCCAGGGTCTGGCGACCCTGGCTACGATATATCGTCCTTACAGGATTATTGACATGGGATATATTGAGTACCAACCGTTTGAAAAGCCGCTGGGAGCAACACATTTCAGCCAGGGTTGTCAGATCCCCAATATATAGAAGAAAATATTAACCCTGTGGGAGCGACAGTTTCGTACAACTACTAATCGACCAGTGAAACTATGATAATCATCATAGTCTAAAAGCCAGCCATCGCCGTGAGGAAGAGCAGGTATAGCTAGCCTATCCAATTCTAATAATTAGAATTAGAAAACAATTGTAATCGTATAGCTTAAATTATAAAGTAGGACCATCCCAAATTCCAAAAGTCTTCATCGGATGTTAAATAACTTTATATATCAATGATCAAATCCCTCCCAAATGACTTAACGCAAGTGCAGCGAATGTCAAGGTAAGGAAGAAACCCAGCATGTCTGTAATCGTCGTAAGAATAGGACCTGAAGCGAGTGCAGGATCAATATCAAATCCTTTCAATATTAAAGGCAATGTCCCACCCAATGAGACGGCCACTAACGTATTCAACATCAGGGCTCCGCCTACTACCATGCCAAGAAATACATTCCCTTTCCAAAGAAATGCGGCAATGCCAATTAGAAGACCTAAAACAAGACCATTAATGAGACCTACACTGAGTTCCTGCCACAATACTGTGAAGACTTCCCGTGGTCTTACGGTGCCCACTGACAGTTCGCGCATACTGACGGCTACAGCCTGGTTGCCACTGCAACCGCTCATATCAGAAATAATTGGAAGAAAAACGGCAAGGGCTATTACAGAAGTTAATGTATCCTGGTGAAAAGCAATAACGCTGGCAGCGATAATATTTAAAAAGATATTGACCGAAAGCCATGATAATCTCCTTTTTGATCTTAGCCAGACTGGCATTGTCCTCAATTCCTCCCCACCGACAATACCCTGGGACTCAAGGTGCTCCTTGGTCAACTTTTCCGAATTAGCCAACAATGCATCCTGACGAAGCACAACACCAAGCATTTTGCCTTTTTCATCAATAACCGCGACACCCCTATAATCGTGTGCTTCAAAAAACCCAACAAGATCATCTAATGAGACATGCACTGGAAATGATTTCGCATGACTTAATAGCTCTTTAAGCAGTCTATTGGGTTCCGCAAGGATTAAATCATACATCTCTACAATACCTAAAAAAGTATTATGCTGATCGGTTACATATAAATACTTTATTTGATAATCCTCATATTCATCCTGATTTGCTTTGACGTTAACAACAGCATCCTGTACAGTATAATCGTCAGGCAAGCTTATATACTCGGTGACCATCAGTCCGCCAGCAGAATCCGGGTCATATTCGACTAATCTCCTTACTTCCGCAGCATCTTCCTCATCCAATTCAGATAAGATGGCTTCTGCTTCGTTATCTTCTAAATCAATAATAAGGTCGACTTGTTCGTCGCTTTCCATTTCATTGAAAATGGCTACGGCGTCTGCCACCTCCATTTCACTGATGATATCTGTCGTATGTGCATCCGGAATATCCTGCAGAATATCCGCGCCAAGTTCGGACGGTAGTAAATTAAGTAAAGCCACCCGATCGTCCATATTAAGGTGGGACATGATAAAAGCTAGCTCCCTGGCATTTGCCTCCCGGCACAAGTCTTCAAGATCTTCTGTATTCTGCTGTTTAATTTGAAGCTTAATCCATTCCAAATCTGTCAGCAATCTTATATCGTTCGGCATTAGTTAAAGACTTTTTCAAATTAAGGGCCTAATATCCGTATTTGATATTCGATATCCTATTTTATTTATGCGCGGGTCGTTTTTGCTGTTATTATTTCTAACCAAAGGATTTTAATCTGTGATGGCCTTCTCAATCCAACGGATTTTATCAATTCTATCCAACGGATTTTAACCCATTGTGCTGACATCATAACGTCCTGATCACGGGGTTAAAACCCCATGGACAGATAAGTTCATCCAACGGGTTTTAACCCATTGTGCTGACATCATAACGAACTGATCACAGGGTTGAAACCCCATGGACAGATAAGTTCATCCAACGGATTTTAACCCATTGTGCCTACGTTGATACGAACTGATCACAGGGTTGAAACCCCATGGACAGATAAGTTCATCCAACGGGTTTTAACCCATTGTGCTGACATCATAACGACCTGATCACAGGGTTGAAACCCCATGGACAGATAAGTTCATCCAACGGGTTTTAACCCATTGTGCTGACATCATAACGACCTGATCACGGGGTTAAAACCCCATGGACAGATAAGTTCATCCAACGGGTTTTAACTCAT
>JAJCYJ010000637.1 GCA_029262975.1 Saprospiraceae bacterium | reverse complement strand
GGGAAAGAGGGTATCATATTCAATGAAAACTTTGAGGTAAAAGAAAATGCCCAGTTAGAAGCAGATAATAAAGGGTGTAAAAAGTGATTTCTTTCCCGTGCAAGATGGATACAGTATCCCAAACACTTAGATTCACGATTATATTTAAGCATCTTACATCGTGGCCATTCATCCCACTTTTAGAAGTCGGAAAACAAGAGATCAAGAAGTAAACTACCTATGGATTCAAAAAAGTTAGCACCCTTTAGTTGTTCCTTTACACCCAATCTCCCCGAGATTTTGACGAAACTTAACTGCTCTATCGTCCTCACTACGTTCCAGGCTGGAAAAGTGGTATTCATCTCCCCTAAGAATGAAGAACAACTGGTTCAGTTACCACGTACATTTCACAGGCCGATGGGTCTGGCCCTTCAGGATGATCGGATGGCGATTGCGACGAATAACCAGGTCCTGGTGCTAAAGGATAGTAAGATATTAGCCAGTTCCTACAAAGGCAAGTCGAATACATATGATGCGCTTTATGTACCACAGGCAAGTTATTATACAGGGCTTACAGACATTCATGACTTGCATTGGAGTGATCGTGGACTATTAGCGGTTAATACCTCGTTTTCGTGTCTGTGTGCGATTGACGATCAATTTAGTTTTACGCCTGTCTGGCAACCATCGTTTATATCCAAAGTAGTCGGCGAAGATCGATGTCATCTCAATGGACTCGCACTGTACAAAGGCCAACCCAAATACATCTCGGCATTGGGTAGCCATGACTTTGCGGGATCCTGGAGAGAAGATATTACTCGTGGGGGTGTTCTAATAGATATTCCAAGCAATGAAATAGTGGCACACGGTTTAGCAATGCCTCATAGCCCAAGGGTATATGATGATCGACTATATGTACTTTTATCAGCCCAGGAAAAGTTGGTCTGTGTGGATACCGAAAAGGGTACCTACGGGGATGTAGCTCATATAGGGGGCTTTGTCAGGGGCATGTGCCGGTTGGGTGATTTTTTGTTTATCGGAACTTCCAAATTGCGTAAAAACTCCTCTACATTTAATCAATTGGAAATAGCAGATAATGCAGACAGTGCGGGGATCACTTTATTGCACCTTCCTACAGCCACTATTATGGCCAAGCTGACTTATCATGCCAGCGTAGATGAAATCTATGATATCCAGGTTATCCCGGAAATTACAAGGCCAAATATTTTAAATACGATTAGCGGTGACCATCAGCGAGCGCTTCACTTACCACAAGCGGCCTATTGGTTAGCTGAGCAGAAGGTGGAAACTACTTCCGCTAATCCTGCTGCATCCAGCTGAGTAAATGGATGCGAAACAACTCTTTGCAGATGCATTGGCCCATAAAGACAAAGGGAATGTCCAGCAGGCCATTGTCTTGTTGGATCAAATTTTTATAAAAGATCCCCATCATATTGACGGCTTAAAATTAGCTGCCAGAATATGCTATCAGCAAGGTCAGTTAAAAACTGCTTCAAATCTCTACCAACGTGTCCTGAAAATATCTCCCTTTGATGTGGATGCATGGTTTAAATACGGAATTGTACTTCAAAAAACAGAAACTGATAAGGCGATTGAGGCGTTTAGAAAAGTATTGTTGTATCATCCACGGACTAATCAAAAAGGCAAGTTGGTCGCCAAGAGTTTTCTGGCTCTTGCACTTTTAAAGAAAGGTGCCCTCGGCGAAGCCGAAAAATTGACTCGTCACGTACTTGCAAAGGATCCCAACCAGGCAAAGTCATTGAATACTTTGGCGCAGATTGAAATTCAAAAAGCAAATCCCCAGGAAGCTCATCATCTTTTTAACAGATTATTGGCATTAAGACCAGAAAGTGCTGAGGTGCATTTGAATCTTGGTCTTGCATCCAAGATGATGAACATGCCCACAGATGCTACGTCGCATATAGAAAAAGCGATGGCCCTCCGGCCTGACTGGTGTCAACCTTATCGAGAGCTTGCATTCTTAGCCAATGATTCCGGTGATTCAAAAGGAGGACTTGGGCTTTTAAAAAAAGCACTACATCTTGACCCTAAGGACATTGAAAATTATCGTGCCATTCAGGGTTATTACATTGCACAGGGAGATTATAAACAGAGCATCGTATTTGGAAAAAAGTTATTGACAATAAAAAAAGATGATGCGATCACTTATTATCAAGTGGGACTGGCTATGTCCCATCTTGGCGTATCGGATGAGGCGTTGACCTATTTTAAAAAGGCTTTTGAACTTTATCCAACACCGGAGTCTGCATATGGCATAGGAACTTCCTATCAATTTAAAAAACAATTTGATCAGGCCATTTTTTGGTTCGAACGATCATTATCTGTGGATGCTTCCTATCTCTCTTCTCTCTACCAGTTGATTTCGGTCCGCATGATGCTCGCTGATTGGAAAGTACGTGATGAAGATGAACGCCTCTTAAAAGAGACCCTGAGAAAGCATATGGACAATGGGAGCGGGCATTTGTCTATTCCATTTTTATCATTCAGTTCTGTAGAACTGGATATGGATTTCAATCTGGAGATCCACAATTTTTTAGCAGAAAATATTTCAAAAAAAGTAAAAGGGTTTAACCAATCATTCCAATTTAAAAAGCGAACTCGCGAGCAAACCAAAATCAGGATCGGCTATATTTCACCTGATTTTCGGGCACACCCAATGGGGAGACTATTAAGGGATCATTTCAAACATCACGATCGTCAATTGTTCGAAGTGTACGGTTATAACCTGACAACCGCCGACAAGGAGGATCCTTACCATTCAGAGATAAGGAATGGTTGTGACTATTTCAGGGATATCTATTTTAAAGATACGATAGCGGCTGCAACCATGATATACAATGACCAGATCGATGTCCTGATTGATTTAGGTGGGTACACTAATCATGCAAGGACGGAAATACTGGCATTACAACCGGCACCGATTCAAATGACTTACCTGGGTTATCCCAATACGATGGGTGCCTCATATATACAGTATATCCTTGCAGATAAATGGTTGATTCCGGAAGGTATGGATCGATATTACAATGAACAAGTGATTCGACTTCCATATGGTATAATAGGAAGCATTCATGAAAAGCCCGGACAGTTAGAAGAGCGAAGTCAACTTGGAATTGACCCTGATGCCGTTGTTTATGCAAGTTTTAATCGAATTGAAAAAATTACTCCGAAAATATTTTCTATTTGGATGGACATATTGCAATCAGTATCACACAGTATTTTGTGGATTTCCGGTGAAAGAAAATCGGTGGATAATTTGCAAAAAGTAGCGGTGGAGCGCGGTATTGGATCTGAGCGAATTATATTTTCAGAAAGTGTCCCTTATGACCAATTTTTAAATCGTCTTTCACTGGCAGATGTATTTCTGGACACGCATTACTATAGTGCCGGAGCGACAGCTGTAGCCGCTATCAATATGGGCTTGCCGCTGGTAACTTGTGTTGATCAAAGTTTTACGTCGAGAATATCGGCCAGTGTCCTGGCAGCTTCCAATTTAGAAGAATTGATTTGTGAAAACCTGGAGGATTATAAATTGAAATCTATACGATTAGGAAATGATGCTGTTTTTTATCAATCAATTAAAAGTAAACTAAAGACACCCCAGCAATTACCTCTTTTTGACAACCTTCAATTTACTTTGAATTTAGAAAGCGAGATTAGGAAGATTGTGAAAAAGCACGATTCCTTTCAGGGATCGAATCTTGAATAGTGATTGATAATACAAGATGCAGGAAAACAGAATCTAAATTCTAATCTTTTTTTGGGATTCTTAGATCAAACTAAAACTCCTTTTTAAGATAATGCTATTGGGGGATTTTCAGGAGTATTAGCATCAAATTAATACAGTTAACGATTTGCATTTTTCACGCGGGCGTGGAAAGCCGCATGACGTGGGTCGATGGGGTGGCGCCATTGAGGGAAGGATTCAGGCGGCGAGCCTTTTGGTGACTTTTTGGCGAATGAAAAAGTCACAAATGATTAAGAGTGCAATTCACTTTTTAGATCCTACTTGATGTTAAAACAACACCCCATTTTCTATGATTTCTCTATTATAAAAGTGTTTTGCAGATACGATTACTTGGTATAAGTGATTGTTAATCAATGTAATCATAATATACTTATTATCCATGTATGCACTCCTACCTAAGTATGCAATTTTGTAATATCGATAGGGTCTATTAAGTATAATGAATAAATCAACCTTCTTCCCGATCATACGGAATAATCCGATCCCACTCATCAGCGGCTGCCCTTGCTACAAAGGCAACAACTGGATCTGTATCACTCAAATTATAAACTTCATGAGGTACACCGGGTTTGATATAGATAAAATCGCCTGCTTTATTGTCGAGAACTTGTTTTAAGCCAGGGCCGAAAGCATGTCTGACATTTCCTTCCAAGATATACAGCATCAAGTCAAAGCCATCGTGAATATGTGCATAAGCCGTGCCACCGGGTGGTATAGTGGCCACATTACAGGAAAGCTGAGTAGAGCCAACATTCTGAGCGCACATGCCTTGTTTGTAATGTATCCCATTCCAGGCGCGTTTCTTGCCGCCTCCACGGATACATAAGATGCCATCGTGATCTTCGACGGCAGAAGTTTCTATTTGATCAGATTTATCTTTTAGTTCTTTTTTCATTGCAATCTATTATTTGACTTCTTTGGCATAATCGTCACCGTAATATTTACTGGTGATATTGGTGTGGAATTTGACTGCGGAAACGGGCGGATATTTTGGATTTTCAAGACATGGCAGTACTTCCAGTATTTCATCTTCCCAGACATAAATAGCCATTGGCAATGATATCCTTGGTTTCTGGTTCAATACTTTATTAGACGGTTTACTTACCCGATGTGTAGTGGAGGGAAGGCGGTCATTGGTGATGCGTTGCATATAATCACCTGTGTTCAAGATGATGCTTCCGGGAGGTGCGTTCAATCTTATCCACTTGTTATTCTCCCTGTTCAATACTTGCAAACCCTCTACCTCTTGTGCCGGGAGCAGGGTAAATAAATCCACGTCTTCGTGCCCCAACATTCTGCCTGCGCCCGATGCGTCATCTTCAGAAGAAATAGGTGGATAATAATTTAATCGAAACCCAAAATTTGTTTCTGTTAATTTTTCATCATACAAATTAGGGTCACATCCAAGATAGGTCAGAATGCTCTGCATAATGGGTAAGATGAGTTCTTCGTGAGCTTGTACTATTTTTCGAAAAAACGATTCATACCCGGGCCGCGGCCAATAATCAGACTCTGTATAGGGGCCACCAAGATTAAAAGCCCTTCTGCAAAAGACCCACCCTTCTACCAGATCGGGATGAATTACAGTCGTTTCTTTAATTGGAAAATAGCCCTGATTTACAGAGCCCTCTCGCTCATATTTATAGGGCATACGCTCCTCGACCGGGATGTCTTCAAATATTTCAGCAATCTTTTTCTGGGCATCCTGATACAATTCAACAGCCACACCATGACCGGTGATAATTGCAAATCCGATACTTTCCAGAGCTGCGCCGAGGTCATGAGCAAATTCCTTTTTTTCAGCTTCACTTCCGGATAAAAATTTGCTGATATCACAAACTTTAATCTTGTAGTCTTCATCAAACTGATCCACATTTTCTTGTTCTACAAGATTATATTCCTGAGGTTTGTTGACCTGGTCATATTTATTGAAATCCTGATTAACAGCCTTAATTCCAGAATCTTTGCCTGTACTCATGATGCGCTTATTGTACTATAAATGTATCCAATTAATACCAATAACAGGACGAGCGGGATCACCCACTTCATCCATTGATATAACAGGTTGTAGCGGCTACCTTTAGATGACGAGTTAAATTGTAAAAAGACAGATGATTTACTGAGGCCCCATGTCAGAGCTATAAGTGATATTCCACTGCCGAGCACCTGCATACCTGATCCAAAGATCATATCCAGGTGTCCAATCAAGTTAGCATCCATAGCACTTGGATAAATTAGTATTACTTCGATCAACCCTATTAATATCAGAATCCGTTTTTTAGAAAGAGAAAACCATTTTAACTCTTTCAAACATGTACTGGCCACTTCCAGTGCAGCGATCATCGATAAAAAGGCAACCAATCCTAACGCTGTTAAGAACAAAGACCCAACAATTTGCCCAGCGGGCATTTGATTAAAAAGACGTGGCAAAGTATCAAAGATAAGTGTCGGCCCGGATGTCATGTCTAATTGAAATACAAGGATAGCGGGCACGATAAATAAAGAGGTCAACAAGGCAGCTCCGACATCACCAAAGGCCGTCCATGCAGCAATGTCAACGATCGATTCTTTTTTATCTAGATAGCTGCCATATACAATCATAAATGTTCCCCCAAGACTTAAAGAATAAAATGCCTGGCCAAGGGCAGCAAAAATGTGGGGTGCCCTTAAAGCTGAAAAATCAGGATTAAGAAAGTCCTTAAAATAATTCCAGGAACCTTCCAGGGATAACGCATAATAAATGAGAAATAAGATGACGATAAGGAACAAGGGCACGATTATTTTACTCACCCATTCAATGCCCTTATGAAGACCCCGGCTGATTACAAAGAGACATATTATCGTCAGTGTCAGGGCAATCAGGTATTGTAAATGTCCATTGGCAAGCCCTTCTGAATAATGCTGAATATTATCGGAATCAAACCCATTTACTACAGAATAAAAAGAAGTATAAAAGACATTACCAACTACTACGGCATAATAAGAATTGGCCGTTAATATCGTGATCAACAGGATGAAACCTATAAAGCCCCCAATATTATTTCCCAATGCTATTTTAAATGCGCCAATGGGACCTTTGCGTGTTATCCGGCCAAGTGATATTTCTCCCATTAATGCGGGAATTGCAAAAAGCAAGGTGAATGCGAGATATATCAACAAGAATGCACTTCCGCCGTACTTACCCATCATGTAAGGAAAGCGCCACACATTACCTAAACCTACAGCTACACCGACAAGCGTTAATATGGTCGTTAATCGAGAAGAAAAAACAGGGCGAGATGACATCAGGTAAAAATAGGGAAATAGCGAAAGGATGTATGTGCGTATGTCATTATGCCCTTTTTATATTTAGTCAGGTGCAATTCATTTCTTCGCGATTGAAGATTACGAAGGATTAAAACCCTTCGATATAAATATTTTCCCTTTCAGGGAAATGATGACGGCAACAGGCCATTTCAATTTGTAACGTAATCCAAGCTCTAAAGGAGCGTTTCTTTTTAAGCGATGGGTTTTAACCCATCGCGCTATCCATCGCATTGGTACGCAAGATTTCCCAAGGGACATTTATATGGCATTATCACATTTCACAATTATTAGAATTGTCGATCAAATTGAATAAAATCGCCCCTCCAGGGCTGTTCAATCTGCAAAGTTTCAATATATGCCTTGTAAAAAGTCCTGTAAGGACGATATATACTCGAATTATAGGGTTCTTTGCCTTTTAAAATGTCTACCAGATGTAGATTAATTGTACTTATCTGTCGCTCCTACAGAGCTCATATTTCTACCCCATGAAACCAGGGTCTTACGACCCTGGCTAAAATGTGTCGCCCTTACAAGGCTCAAATTAAATATGCCATGATTACGAAGGATTTAAACCCTTCCTAGGAATATTTTCCTTCCAGGGAAATGATGACTGGAACAGGCCATTTCAATTTGTAATGAAATCCAAGCTCTGAAGGAGCGTTTCTCACTAAGCGTTGGGTTTTAACCCATCGCTATCCATCGCATTGGTCCGCAAGAATTATAGGTATATACCATAGTATAAATCTAAATTTTCACAACTACTTTGTTCAGAATACTAATAAATAAATAATTAGGGCTATTTTGATCAGTGATTTTATCTTTGGTTTAGACGCCAACAATAAAATTACTGGGGATTAACTGAAACATTTGATATGAATCTTAATCTTCTGGTATTCTTTTGTTTTTCCCTTCTCCCGATGGCTTTACATGGTCATGGAGATCTTCATGAACGGATAGAAGAAGCAAGTAAACAAATTAAAACATATCCGGATAGTGCCCTGCTTTATTTCGCCCGCGGACAACTTTATTTACAACATGAAGACTATAAGAAATCTATAAAAGATTTTAAGTTTTGTAAAAAGCTGGGTCTCGAGGATGTACAACTTGAGTATAACCTTGCTTCTGTTTACTATGCCATAAGAGATTATAATACCGCAAATGATTACCTCGACAAGATTCTAAATGAGGATCAACAAAATGTAAAGGCGTTACGGTTAAAAGGGCAAACGTTGCTTCGACAAAATAGAAACGAAGAAGCCGCCCTGGCTTTTGAAAATGTTATCAACTATGCGGCAAAAACACTTCCTGAAAATTATATCGAAGCATCTATAGCCTGGGAAAATTGTAACACATCCGAATGTAAATGTCTGGCTGGAGATATCATTTATTCCGGGATTGAAACATTGGGCTCACTTCGGATATTTTACCAGCGCCTGGTAGCATTATCGCTTGCCCAGGGTGATTACAGATCTGCCATTTATTATCAATCTATTATCATAAATCAATCGAACAGAAAAGAATGGGCCTTGTATGAACGTGCCTTAAACTATCTCCTCGTTGATGACTTTGCATTAGCCAAAAATGATTTGATTAATGCAAGATCTTCTATCCTCCGACTAAAACCAAGATTGCGCAATCACAAAGCGACTAAAGACCTATTAGCTTCCATAAATCAAAAACTATCCACTTTATAATAAAAATAATTGGAAGTCACTTGTCAGGAATTAACTCTAATAATTGAACAAGTGTTCGTTTTTACGAACCCTCGTTCAATTGTATAATCGGAACAAGTTTAATATTTAGAATTTTTACAACTCCCATTATTACCAGCATAAGAAAGAGAATTATAATTCCCCATGTATGTAAGGAAGGAATGATTCGACAAGCTGAGATATTGCTTCCATCATTATTACAATTTCCAAAAGTTGAATTACCCGTCATAAAAACATTACCACCCACCACACCCATCGTAAGCAATCGGTTTAAGACACAGCATTCCGTTAAAAGTAAATTGTTTCTAATATTTAGATCTCCTCTTACAGTATCAAGGTTCATCAATCCGGAGATATTTCGAAGAAATGGATTGTTGATAATGATAAGGTTTCCAACTGAAATAAGATTTTCAAGACTGTCCAAATTTGTAATCGGATCAATTTGAGAAGTGCTTGTTTCAATTATAAGGTCACCTGTCATTATTGTACAAATACTTAACTGATTAAGCTCTGACTGAGTCGAAACGCTATGACTGCTACAGGATAAAACCTCTGATAGGCACCCAATTAGCAAGAAAATCACCAGTCCTGTTACTTTCATTCAATCAATATACTCTATATTTATATGTAAAAAAATAATAATATATAATAATTTATCAATCAGTATCTTGTGTTACACAAATGGTTTTCATTTGTAAACCCAAAATTAGGCCTCAATACTATTTCCATAACTATTTGTTGCGTTCATAACTATTTAAAACAATAGAAAAGTTACAATTTTCAGACACGATGATATTTTAGTATACTATTCCTTTTTATAAATACAATCAATCAATTACCCCCCTCAGGTAAAGGCGGCGGTCCTTCAGCTAACATGGCCTCAAATTGATGATCTCCTTTTCTTTCATCAAACTCTTGACGCACTTCTTTTCTCTTCTCCGGGTTAGTATATAAATCTACCATCGTCATCGAAAGTGCTTTAGCGGCATGAAGCAGTCCTTTATGACCAATAGACATTCCGCCACAGGCAACCACTGGCCAAGAATGCCAGGGTGTATCCTTGGGTGCCGTTGTAGCTCTTAATCGAATCACGGGCACGACCCAACTCACATCTCCAACATCTGTAGATCCACCTGAGGGGTCTTCTTCTGTCTCTTCTAATGGAGTAATCTTACCATCAATCCCGTCTTCCTTTTTCCCGGTAGCTCGTTGAATAGCTTTAGCAAAAGCTATTTCTTCGTCTGTATATAAAATGTCACCAAGTGTCTCCAGATTGTTTTGAACGAGCTGACCACCGGTACGATTCACCAGGATTTCATAATCACCGTTATTGATGCTAATTTTATGATCTACTGCTGCCATCAAGCCTGCTCCTTCCGCTATTTTCTGTACCCGGTCAAATACTTCAAAAACCCCACTGCGTTTTGAGTCTCTGATCCACATCCACACTTTGGCATATGGAGGCACAACGTTCGGCACATCCCCTCCTGCAGATATCACATAGTGAATTCTAACCGTTGGTCTGATATGCTCCCGTAACAGGTTCACGCCCATATTAAAAAGTTCAAGTCCGTCGAGAGCACTTTTACCATTCCAGGGGTCACCCGATGCATGTGCCGTCTTGCCAAAAAATTCGACATTAAAATCAATCATTGCCTTAGAACTTTGGACGCCTGCCTTGGTACTGTTAGAAGGATGCCAGTCCATACAGATATCAAGATCATCGAAGAGGCCTTCTCGTGCCATATATATTTTGCCACCTATGGCTTCTTCTGCCGGCGTCCCATAAAATCTTACAGTACCATTTATTAATCCTTTTTCCATGAGCTCTTTGATGGCAACAGCTGCTCCTATACTTCCGGCTCCAAATAAATTATGCCCACATCCATGGCCGGCGGCACCTTCTTGTAATGACTCCTGCGTGGAGCTCGCTTTTTGAGAAATCCCGGGCAATGCATCATATTCTCCCAAAATGCCAATCAATGGACGCCCAGACCCATATTCTGCAATGAAGGCAGTAGGCATTTCTGCTACTCCCCGTGTAACTTTGAATCCTTGTGACTCAGCATAGTCCGCCAGTAATTTTGAAGATTGTTTTTCTTTTAAAGCTGTTTCAGCATATGCCCATATTTTGTCACTGAGATTTATCAATTCAGCCTCGTGCTTGTCTACAGATCGAATTACTTGTTGTTTTAATTGCTCAGGAGTTTCTTGAGCCATAGCGTTCACATAAAACGATATGAGGATGACGAGAATAAGTACGTTTTTACATTTCATCTTGATCAATTTTGCGTTAATTATGAGATCTTATCACAGTAAGTTACAGAATTACTTGCAGGGTAGTTTTATCTCCAAACCAAAAATATTATTCCCCCAACCGATACAAACGCGACATGTTTATTTTAAGGTCAGGACATTGACAGGGCATGTTGAGTGTTTATTATTAAGACGGGTTCAAGCCATCTATAAACAGCTAATAGGGATTAGATGTCGTTTTTTAACCACATATCAATTGATAATTTCTAAATTGAAACTCGCTTAATATCCGATATGAAAAATATTCTCGTGAACCTGACTATTGTTTTTTGCTTCTTACTGTTCCACGTTTCTATGCAAGGGCAGGTAATATTTTTTAATTCCTTTGATCAGGCAAGATTGAAGGCTAAAGAATTGAAAAAGGCCACTTTTATCAAGGTCTGTGTCTCAGACAACAGAAAGTGCAGAAAACTAGATGAGGAAGTTTTCGCAGATCAGGAGATTTCAGATATACTTAATTTGAATTTTATAAATGTAAGAATCGACCCGAATATCGAATCTTCGTTTGTAGAAGTGATGAACATAAAATCCGTTCCAACACTCATTTTTATCAGCAAAGAAGGCGAAGAAATCGATCGGCTGACTGGAGGGAAGGATGCTTCTGAAACGATAAAGGTCATTAAATCCAATGCAAGAAAAGTAAGTGGTATCAATACTATGCGAAAATCATATTTGTCTAATAAAAAGGACAATGTACTATTAAAAGAATATTATAAACTACTTACAGATTCAGGGTTCTCAGGAGATGCCCGAAGGCTGGTGCCTCAATTTTTTTACAATACGAAATCTCCTCAAACAAGGGAAGATCTTGATTTTGTCTTGAATTCAGCGGATCATCATAGAAGCCAAAGTTTCAAGTATATTCTTGAAAATCTGAATCAATTTGATACGGCATATAGCATTGTCACCATTAGTGATCAATTAATGAATGCTTTTTTAAATAGTCTTAATGAAGATGTCGCTGATGATATTACCTATGTAGATCGACGAATGAAAAGTGTGTTTCGAGGTATAGATTATCAGAGATTTTATGATGCATATATTTTACAACTTTATGAGTCTGTGGAAACAGATAAAGAAGGTTTAAATCTTTATTGCCAAAGTGGTGCGCGAAGACTTGTTAGATTAAATTGTACGGATCCTGAATATGCTAATACCCTTAGGGTCTCACTGATGTTAAAGAATCAAGAGAACACTTTTCTAAAATCACTCATGGGAGAAGTGCAATATTGCTATGATAGCACTGGAGATATTCCTACCCTTGATCTGCTATCCGTATTGAATTATAAATTGGGAGAAAAAGATAAGGCAATTAAAATGGTCCAGGAAGCCACCAAATTAGCATTTGATAAAAAAATGAAATTCGTGAGTAGTCTCCGATACTTTAAAGAAGCAGGATTTATAGAATAGATTTTGTCGGTTCTTAGTCTTATACAGTGGGTTGACCAATATTCACCGTAACTCTTGGCATATGTTCATTTTTTTTCATTCGCAAAAAAAAACAGCCTGTCCGCCCACCGGCGGAAACCAAAAACCTGCCTGCTCGGACGTGTCCTCACGGGCAGGCAGGAATGCCTGCCTGCTTACGCACG
>JAJCYJ010000636.1 GCA_029262975.1 Saprospiraceae bacterium | reverse complement strand
ATCAGTCTCGTTGATTATTGCGGCCAGACCGTGTTGGGTTTTGTCTCCATCCAAAATTTGAATTTCATATCTATTCTGAAGATAGACACCACTATTCCCTCCTTCATTAGCGATCAGAAACTCAACATGAAGTCTGAAATCCTTATATTGGTTTTTAGTCACGATGTCCGCAGCACCATATTTGCCACCAGCAGCAGCGGGGTCATTACTATTAATCGCAGTCCCAATATCTACAGGATCTTTTACTATTGCCCATTTAACAGGAAGTTGGGCAGATAATCTCGGACCATTCCAGTACGTCCAATTCTCAGTGAGCATCTCGCGACTTCCATCAAGCAAGAGATGGGCATCCGACGGCACCTTCGCTCCGACACCAACTTGTGCTACACAAATATTGATCGCCAAAAGAGCTATCAATCCAAAGGTCAGTCTAATGTAATTCATATTATCGTACACTATATTAATTGTTGAAGATAACGTGTAATTCTTATATTTAGAAATTAAAAGACATGTTAAAAAAAGGCATTTTTATTCAACTTAGAATATTAGCTACTAAATATTTAAATTCAACATATTTTTCCAATATTAATTCAGACGGCAAAATAAAAATGATGCTCGTCCAAATATCTCCACTAATCCACAAATGTATTAGATATGAAGAGATAAATCCTACCGTGCATATCTAACTGAGCCATTAATAAATAACATATTTGAAAATGACACAAATTCTTGGTGTATCACCCACACAAATATTTCGAGAAATAATTATCGTTGTAATTGGAATTTTGATTGCCTTTGCGCTTAATGCGTGGTGGTCTGGCGTGCAACAAAAAAATGAAGAACAGCTTATCCTCGAAGGCTTGCATCATGATTTTGAAGATAATCTTAGGAAAATAAAAGTTAATCTCCTATTAGTCGAGCACTCGGAGCGACTCATCGAATCCGGACTATCTTCTATAAATCAGAATATTAAAGATTTGAATAGCGTGAGATTCGACTCTCTAATTGTTACTGTTATGAGTACTCCAATTTTTGACCCTGTTGATGGCACACTTAAGGACATACTTTCTTCAGGCAAATTAAATGTGATTAGCAACCATGTACTCCGGCATCATCTATCAGCGAGAAGCAGCCATCTTCAAAAGGTAAAAGAAATTGAAAATTCTATTCACGACTTTATCAATAATCAGACGTGACCCTTTTTGATAGATAAAATTTCGATAACTGAAATAATGAAACAAGACTCCGGCACATTGGTCGGACAGCAGTCAAGCCAACTCAATTCAAATACGAATGACCTGCTTAACAATCTTCAATTTGAAAATATACTAGGTACACAGCATTATTATATTTCTAAATTATATGAGAACTATCTTTTGTTAGAAGCTGAAGTCCAAGAGATATTGAAATTAATTACACAGTCGATGAACTAATAATATTTCATGCTGCACTTTCAACTTTATAACGTTATTCAATCATATGCGTGGCATGTAAGATTATCTCAACATTGACTTAATCTTGCACGTTATGGAAATTGAATTAACACTTTCATTTGGGTGCCCTTGCCAGATCAGCTTTTAAAAATACTGATGCCCGCCAAAATAGAAAAGATGAAATTATAATCACACCGATTGAAATGCTCAGTGACCAGCGTAATGATGCCAAACCAAAACTAGGCTCAAGGAAGTCGCTTAGTGCACCGAAAAACAGGGGCCCTAATCCAAGTCCGATAAAATTCAACACAAGAAAAAGTACAGCAGAGGCAAGTGCCCGCATTCTCAATCCTACTAAACCATGCGCCATTGCGATCGAAGGACCGAGATAAATTGTCCACATAATCTTGGATAATGCAATACTTACAAGCACAACATACTTATTACTGGCAAATAGGATAATAATAGTAATCGGAGCAGATAAAAGGATAGCAAAAGCAGGTATCAACAAATACCACTTAGGGGTATTTTGACCATATTTATCTCCCAAATATCCTCCTAACCAAACGCCAAATGCTCCTCCTAATCCAACGCCCAAAGCAAGCCATGTGCCAATTTCGCCACTTTCCATATGATGCACCCTGGCAAGAAAAGAAGGAAGCCAATTACCAACACCATATAATACGAATGCATGTAATCCACAACCAAAGGCCAGGTAGATAAAGGATTTCCGATTGATCAGAAGCCTGAATACAGAAAGTAGTGTGGGCGTTTCAACTTCACTCTCTACGATATTCTCAGCATATCCTCTTGGAGGTTCTTTTACTGTGAAGAAGAAAAATAACGCATATAGCATACCCGGTATACCAAGCACCATCAATGCCATACGCCATCCAAAAAATACGTCCAACCAGCCACCTAATAAAAATCCAAGAAGAATGCCGATATAGATCCCCATAGAATATACTGACAGTGCCGTAGCTCTTTTATGTTTTGGAAAATAATCAGAAATCATAGAATGAGCGGGCGGACTCCCTCCTGCTTCTCCTATGCCTACTCCCACTCGCGCAAGGAGCAAATGTGTGAAATTAGAAGCCATTCCCGATAAGGCCGTCATCCCACTCCATATGGTAAGCGAAATAGCTATAATATTTCTTCTTGAACTCTTATCTGCTAAACGGGCTATCGGTAAACCTAGGGTCACATAAAAAATAGCGAAAGCAAAACCGGTCAATAAACCCAGTTGTGTATCAGACAAATTGAGATCCGTCTTGATGCTTTCCTGTAAAATAACAAGGATCTGGCGATCAATGAAATTGAAAATGTAGACACCTGTGAGCACGAGTAAAACATACCTGCGATACCGATTAGTAAACAAAGGTCTATCGTCCTGATTAGGAGGCTCTATTTCTGACATTAAGAATTAATATGTAGTGAATATCGCATAGTTTTCCGAGCAATCGGTTCGAATGATTCAAGTATTTGATGTGACATGGCTTTGGGAAGAACGAATATTTATCCAGAGAGACAGTTACGGCTTACTGACAAAGGGCAAAAAAGGCCTAAAACAATGAATTCACTGGAACCACTGCAAAATGAGGACAGGTGAGGATACTTTCTTAATTTCGCGCCAAACTTCTTATAAATCATACTTCATGAAAATAATATCATTCCTTGTTCTATTCGTTATATTATTTTCCTGTCAATCAGATCATCCTTCTAAAGAAGTAAATGCTGACTTTATAGGCTCCTGGAAATTAGAAAAGTGGACGGCCACTTTGGCTGATGGCTCTGAAGTATTTCCATATGGACAAAATGCTTATGGAAAGCTGATATATGAATCAAATGGTGAAATGAGTGGTATTTTCATGGCGGACGAAAGATCTAAAATGTCCAGTGATGACGTCGCTACCAGGATAGCCGAAGAGGCACTCGCTGCATTCAATAGTTTCTTTGCATACAGCGGACCATATCATATAGACCGGGATTCAAGTTATGTCTTACATACGGTAGAAGCATGTATTAATCCAAACTGGATAGGCAGACAGCAAAAGAGGTTTTTTAAAATTGAAAATAGGAAGTTAATTCTTTCGACTCCGCCCATCATGGTTCAGGGTACACAAAGTCAATCTGTTCAACAAACTTTGATATGGCATCGCTTAGAATAAGAATTGACTGAAGTGATACAATTGAAAATTTGTAATCAATATTGAAAGATTAAATATTGAAATGTTCTGATTTCTATCATTTATAGAATCAAGTTAATGCTGAATGATTCCACCGGAGAGCGCATATTGCATCGCGTCTTTTGAAGAGATAGAAAGAGGCCTAATTCGGTCTGCTGGCACAAAGTATAAATCTCCTGCAACGCTGTAAGATAAAGGCAAATAGACAGCATATAATTGATCCGTATTCGCTACATCTTCCAGCAATTGTTCAGCTTCTTCGGACGTAACAAATCCTATTTTGTACACTTCGGCTTCAGAAATTTTGATCATCACGGGTTTTGAAAACTTGTTTTCTTTTCCGACAAATGCCTGGGTGAGGTCTTTGAATGCTTTGTAGACATATCCTAGAATAGGCAATTTAATGAACAGACTTTCTAATTTCTCAAAAATGGGTCGGCCGACGAATAAGGATGCCAACATGCCTATTACAGTAACACCTGTGACAACTATTACCAGACCTAATCCTGGGAATTCAAGGTTTACAAGAGAATCTACAGCGACCACCACTCGATAGACAAAATAGCCTGATAGGCCGATTGGTAAAAGGATGGCCAAACCCGTAAGAAAATATCCCAGCAAGCGTCTGAACATGGTAGTTGTATAAATTATAAAATATTATTGTCGATACATTTTTAAATCATAGATTCTGGAAATCAGAATTGCAATAATTGCGATTACAGAAAGTCCCAATCCATCTCCAGCATGTGTATGTGCAAGAGTTGCAAGTGAGGCGTCAAAGAAAAATCCAGCGTATGCCCACTCTTTAAGTATACGGGACTGGCCCGATAAAATTGCCATAATCCCTAAGACTTTAGCTACTGCAAGTGGGTATATAATGTACGTCGGGTATCCAAAGCTCTCAAAAAAGCGAGCAGCCATTTCAAAATTTGAAAAGTACATGCCTGCCGAAAAAGCAAAAATCGCACACATAATCATCGTAGAAGTCCAGTAAATTATTCTGGTAAGGTTCATCTCACATAGTTTGCCACAAAACTACACATAGCTATCAAAAAACACGGATAAACGAACTTAGTGTCAAAAAGTGAGATCATTTTCCCGAAGTTTGGGAGTGACAACCTCCGAGTTCGCATATATTAAGAATTAATAATAGCTTGTTTCTTTGATATTACGTATTTTGAACGCTCATTAAAATCATCTCTCCATCATGGCACAATACAACCTTAACGTTAATGGTCAAAATCGACAAGTAGACGTCGACAGTGACACCCCTTTACTTTGGGTACTAAGGGATACCCTTTCACTTGTAGGCACAAAATATGGTTGCGGAATTGCTCAATGTGGTGCATGTACGGTTCATATAGACGGTAAAGCTATAAGATCGTGTTCTACACCTATTTCCGCTGTAGCAAATCAAAAAGTTACCACGATAGAAGGGCTTTCTGAAGATGGATCTCATCCTGTACAGCAAGCATGGATCGAACACGATGTCCCTCAATGCGGATATTGTCAAGCGGGTCAGATTATGACAGCCGCCGCACTTATAAGCGATAATAAGAATCCTTCCGACTCAGATATTTCAGACGCCATGAACGGCAATATTTGCCGATGTGGCACCTATCTTAGAATAAAAGCTGCCGTAAAAACAGCCGCGAAGAATGCTTAATTTTCACCAACTAATGAAAAAAAATGACTAATAATAAACTTCAATCTAATAGAAGAACATTCATAAAAGTAAGTGCTGCTGCAGGCGGAGGTATGATTTTGGGATTCAATATTTTAGGATGTAAGACGGATCCTAAAAGACCTGCTTTTGTAGCTCAGCAACTGGCCAATCCGGATAGCTGGAGTGAGTTAAATGGTTTCTTACGAATCGGCAATAACGGAGTTGTTACCATTATGAATCCGAACCCTGAAATAGGACAAAATGTCAAGACTTCGATGCCGATGATCGTCGCCGAAGAATTAGATGTAGACTGGGATAATGTAATTGTAGAGCAAGCTGGGTTAGATACCGAAAATTTCTCACGGCAGCTCGCCGGTGGAAGTCAATCTATAAGGCATGGATGGGATGGCCTCAGAAAAACAGGAGCAACAGCGAGACATATGTTAGTGGAAGCAGCAGCCTTAAAACTAGAAGTGCCTTCATCAGAACTCACCACGAAATCAGGTATCATCTACCACGAAGCCAGTGGAAAGTCCATAAGCTATGGTGATGTTGCATCAGCAGCAGTAGACATAGAGGTTCCTGAGGAAGTAGCACTTAAGGATCCGAAAGATTTTACTATAATTGGAAAAGATACGCGCAATGTAGATGGCTTTAATAT
Source organism: Saprospiraceae bacterium (assembly GCA_029262975.1). Classification (GTDB taxonomy): domain Bacteria; phylum Bacteroidota; class Bacteroidia; order Chitinophagales; family Saprospiraceae; genus JAJRXG01. Next base: position 4,554 of record JAJCYJ010000636.1, on the reverse strand, counting down.
TGCTATGGGTAAGCCACTATTTGGATTGGATGTCCAGCGTGAAGGTATGCTCATTGCTATGATAGAGCATCCGCCATCTTTTGGTATGAAGATAGCTTCCATTGATGATTCGGCTGCCAGGGCAATGCCTGGTATCAAAGATATCATCACTGTAAATGTAGAGCCGGAAGGTTCTGAAAAGCAATGGTCTGATGTCAATGCTTTTCCTGAATTAGTAGCCATTGTTGGCAATAGTACCTGGCAAGTTATGAAGGCCAAAAAAGCGCTGAAAGTTGAATGGGAGCGAATAAGTGATGCTGAAAGTTCTTCAGATCATGAGACAACCCTAAGCGATTTAGTAAGCAAGGCTCCTAATGAAGCTGCAAGAAAGGATGGTAACCCTGATAGTGCATTCGCAAGCGCTGCCCAGGTAATCGAAAAGACTTATAATGCCCCGTTTCTTGCTCACAATACGATGGAACCAATGAATTTTTTCGCAAATGTTACGGCAGATAGAGCTGAACTGGAAGGCCCTATACAGACACCCGAATTTTTGCGGATGACCATTTCTTCAGTCTGTGGTATACCTCAAGAAAATGTATCCATTATGATGACCCGAATGGGCGGTGGATTCGGTAGAAGACTATACGGACATTTTGGAACAGAAGCAGCCGTGATATCACAACAGATCGGTGCTCCGATAAAGTTGGTCTATACGAGAGAAGATGATATGACCCAGGGAACATACAGACCCGCATACAAAGTCACTTATAAAGCGGGTCTTGATGCAGCGGGTAATCTTATTGCATTCCATGTCAGAGGAGCAGGTACACACGGCAGTCCCGTATTTGCCAATCGATATCCGGCAGGGGCAGTCGATAATTACCTGGCTGAAAATCATTCAAAAGAATCAAATATTTCTACGGGAGCATGGAGAGCTCCGAGATCTAATTTTATCGCCACAGCAGAACAATCGTTTCTAGATGAAGTAGCTGAGGCTGCAGGGAAAGACCCGATTGATTTTAGATTGGCATTATTTGATCGAGCGATTAATAAACCTGTAGGAGAAAAAAATGACTATGATGCCGAACGCTATGCAGGTGTACTAAAATTGGTCAAAGAAAAGTCTGGATGGGGTACAGATACGCCAGGTGTACATCGCGGTGTGTCAGCATATTACTGCCATAATTCCTATGTTGCCCAGGTTTTAGATGTCGTCATGGAAGACGGTTCGCCACGAGTAAAGAAAGTTCATTGTGCAGTTGACTGTGGAATTGTGGTCAATCCGGAAGGTGCCAAAAATCAAATCGAGGGTGGTATCGTTGATGGAATAGGTCATGCCATGTACAGTGCCTTGACTTTTAATAATGGTACGCCTGATCAGAACAATTTCCATCAGTATCGTTTGATCAGACATGCTGAAGCACCAGAGTCAATAGAAGTTCATTTTGTTGATAACGGCATAGCACCAACGGGACTTGGAGAACCCTCTTTACCTCCCATCGGGGCCGCATTGGCAAATGCCTTATATAAGGCTACAGGAACAAGACTTTATACTCAGCCTTTCAACACCCAGGAACCGCTTCTTGGATAGAGAAAGTAGTAATCTATAAAAAAAGACATGAAATGATTCATGTCTTTTTTTTTGTCCTGATCTGTTAACTTAATACTCTTTATCTCAATCTTATGTAATTCGAAATATTTTAAAACAAGTGCCTAATTACTTCTGAAGATAAGTTTATGTCTTTTGGGAAATCTCATCTGTAAAGTGCTCAATTTTCTTAGACTGTGAAAATTGAGATAAATTGTAATCTTCAGATGTACCCTTTGGTATGCTTAGACTTTCCCATTTGCTTTCTTTTATCATCTTCCCAATATATACTATCTGTCCGATATGATATGCATAATGAGCGAGTTGACGATTAAGTGCTTCGACGATCGTATGGCCTTGATTTCGAATATAAATTATGCTGTGAAAATTGGCGTGATCTATGTTCTCCAAAGCTTTAAATAGGCATTTCCAACCAGATTCCCAATGCTCAAATATTGCTTCATTGGTTTTTAAGACATCTTCGAATTCAAGATCTCGCTCCCTCCACTTTTTCTCTCCATCTAACGTTAAGAAATCTGTCCATCTGGATAGCATATTCCCATGAAGATGATGGACAATATTCGATATTGAATTACTTTCTCTATTATGCTTCCAAAAAAAAATCCTTTTCACTTAATTGCGCAAAGGTCTTTTCGCCTAACGACTTGTAGTATAAGAATTGCTTGTTAATACTTACGAGAAAATTGTCTTCCATAATTCAATCATAGAAAAATAACCAAAGTCTGTATTGCACTTTAGTTTAAGTTAAACAAGTATTCATACTTTTAGGTTCACGATTTATAATGATCCGACTCACATTTTTCAATTTACACATCGCATTATTAGCGTTCTCTAATTATACACTATTCGGGCAGGGAAATGAAATGCCTGTATATCAGGATGATTATCATCTGAATATTGACAGGGCCGCTACCAGTATTATGATAGATGGGCAATTGTTGGAGGAGGTCTGGGAAGAAGCAGACAAGGCTTCTGATTTTTGGATGTCATTTCCTATTGATAATAAAAAAGTCGATACGAATATTCAGACAGAAGTCATGCTTACCTATGATGACAAATATTTATACATAGCGGCTATATGTTATGGAGGAGGTCCATACGTCATGCCTTCTCTGAAAAGGGATGCACAAGAATTTTGGCAAGGTGATGCCTTTGCCGTCATTTTAGATCCTATAAATGAGCGAACGAATGGGTTCAATTTTGCAGTAAATACAGCAGGTGTACAACATGAAGCTTTAATCAATGGTGGTGCTGCCAGGAGAGGAGGGGGAGGTTCTTCAGCGATTAATACGGCATGGGATCACACTTGGATCTCGGAGGTACAAATCTATGAAGATCGATGGGTAGCTGAAATGGCCATTCCTTTTAAGTCAATTCGATATGGGACTTCAGATAGATGGGGGATTAACTTCAGTCGTGGTGACAGTAAGACCAACAGCTGGTCCACCTGGTCTCCGGTTCCGGTTCAGTTTATGAGTGTCGATTTAACATATACTGGTGCACTTATTTGGGACAATCCACCAAAACGAACGAATAGTAATATAGCCGTGATCCCTTATACATTGGCATCAACTTTCAGGGATTTTGAAGAGGGCATCCCTTCAGATAATAATATACAGATAGGAGGCGATGCCAAAATTGCCATTTCATCAGGTCTTAACCTGGATCTCACAATAAATCCTGATTTTTCACAAGTTGACGTCGATGAACAGGTCACTAACTTAACCACGGTTAATATTAGATTTCCGGAAAGACGATTGTTCTTCCTGGAAAATAGTGATTTATTCAGTGAATTTGGAATACCTCCTATGAGACCTTTCTTTTCTCGTAGAATAGGGCTGGACGATGATGGTAACGCTATTCCCATATCTTATGGAGCGCGATTATCGGGCAATATAAATAAGGATCTAAGACTGGGTATAATGAATTTGCAAACCAAATCAAAAGATGCCTTCCTCGGCCAAAATTACACATCTGTATCTGCACATCAGCAAGTATTAGGCAGGTCAATTATCAAAGGCTATTTTCACAATAGACAAGCTTATAGCGAAGGAGACTTTCTGTCAGAAGACTACAATCGTGTGGCCGGGTTAGAGTTCTCATATCTTTCTAATAATGGCAGATGGAGGGCAACAAGTGGGTATGGTAAGTCATGGAGTCATCAATTGAATGATGACAATTATTATTATAACGCATTTGTCTCGTATGACAACCGCACATTTGGTATCTATTCTAATGTCTCAGGCGTCGGAAATAATTACAGGGCTGATATGGGATTTCTTCAAAGGTTTGATCATTATGATGCAGTCCGTGATACAACTATAAAAGTAGGTTATCACCATGGATTTACAAGGCTTAATTATAATATCTATCCTTCAGATAACAGCACGATTAATTCGCATGTTATTGGTATTAGAAATGTATTAGATTTTGCGAAGGATGACTGGCTTATGATTCAAAATACTGTAACGCTGAGTTATAATCTGAACTGGTCTAATTCAAGTCAATTTGAAGTTAAATTAACACATGAAGATCAGGGTCTCCTCTACCCTTTTGACTTTACAGACGATGATCCATTACCTGTTGGGACATATGGTTTTGACTATTTTGGAATAGAATATGGCTCAGATAATAGAAAGCAATTTGGTTACAAGTTAGGATTTCAGCATGGAGGATTTTATAATGGTACCAGAACGGAATATGCTGCCTCAATAAAATACAGAGCACAGCCATGGGGTAATTTTAGTCTTAATTTTGTTCAGAATAATTTAGAATTTCCTGAGAATTATGGAGCTACAAAATTGTTTTTATTAGGCCCTAAATTAGAATTTAATTTTTCACGCTCTTTATTCTGGACAACGTTTCTTCAATATAATACACAAAACGAAAATTTTAATATTAACAGTAGATTACAATGGCGTTTCAAACCTCTGTCAGATATTTTTATTGTGTATACAGATAAT
>JAJCYJ010000635.1 GCA_029262975.1 Saprospiraceae bacterium | reverse complement strand
GCAAGATGCTTTTGGTACGGTACGAGATTTAGCGCCGATACCTTTAAAGATCAAATATGGTGTGCCGAATCTGGGTGGACCAATTGTCACTGCTAGCGGCATCATTTTTATAGCTGCGTCTCTTGATAATTATATCCGGGCATTTGACATAACAACAGGGGCTCAATTGTGGGAAGAAAGACTACCTGCTGGTGGACAAGCAACTCCAATGACCTATAGGCTCAATAAATCAAGCAAACAATATCTGGTCATTTGTGCTGGCGGTCATGGTCGAGCGGGTACCAAGTTAGGAGATTCTATAATTGCATATGCCTTGCCGTAAGAAATTTTCTAATTGCCCTTTTCTCTTAAAGTCTATGAGTGGTCAGGCGATATGAAGATTTTTCATTTCAGTAGTCACGCACCATTGTCTATTCTAACAATTCGATTGCCTTTTCCAATATTGCATCTTTTAATATGGTCATATCTTCTGAAGTAATCTGAATGAGATGATCTGGCTCAAGTCCTATACCTTCAAAAATAAAATCATCTGAAGTAGACACAATCCAATGTGGCAACCTAAAATACCAGCCATTGGGAAGTTCTCTTATAATCGGATTGCCGTTACCGCCACCAGTGACATCTCCTACTGTGCTTGCATGTGGCATTGCTTGCATCGCCAGGATAAAACTTTCAGTGGCGCTAAAAGAACTCTTATTGGTTAAAATGGCAACTGGTTTAGTAAACGAACTTCCGCTTCCTCCAGGTGAAATAAAGTCTTCCTGCCAATCTGTGAAATCAGAATGATTCGGACCATTTCTGTACTTAAACTTGCGGAATGCTCTTTTTTGATCAGCAAATCTTGATGCAATTATTTTTGCATTTCTGTCATCGCCTCCATTATTTGATCTGACATCAATAATGATTCCATCGAGGTCGCGAAATTCTGAAATAATATCATCGATCAATTCAAAATTAGCGGTTTCTCCTTCAAAAGAAAAGATACGGATATATCCCAAATTTGAATTTTTAATTTTAGAATAGGAAACACTGTTGTTGGGCGTCTTTGTGCTTTCTATATATCTTATAGCAAATGTTGGTTCATTGGATCTATGACCATTTGTAAAATCATATGACACAGTCTTTTGATCGGTATACAGGTTCACATGACCATCCTTCAGGTCTAAAACTATTTTTTCAAGAACTCCAAATAAATTAAAATCATCGACCTTCCCATTATAAGTATGGTATACTTCTGTCCAATCAATATTTTTTAACTCGAAGAATGAGTAATGTTTGTCAAATTCTTGCCAGAATATTTCAAAATTAACATTTGCCGTGTCATCCGGGTCTGCTTCAAATCCTGCGTTTTCACAAGACATCAAGATTACCAAACTAATTAATAACGCTCTAAACATAGTTATCAAATTTTAATCAGAAATCCAATTGTCAAAGAATGAGCTCCATAATGAACATCAAATAAATCACGGTTGGCACTATAAAACTCAAATAAATAAGAAAAGCTTAGGTACATCTCATTATTTGATTTGATAATATATTTTATATCAAAATTAAAGTCGTTCAATTTATTGAAAAACAACAATCCCTTACTAGCTGATGTTGCGGATTCCAAATCCGAAAGATAAGAAACCAATGGCAGGCGTATGCCAAGTAAAAGAAATTGATTAACATATGTATCCTTAACAAATGACACATGAGGTCCTATCGAATAATACTGCTCACCAGAGGAAGTGGCCATCGCAAATAAATTATTTTGTTGTCGTCTGAATCTCCTGGTTTTTAAATAACCTCCTGCATAAAATCGTGAATTCAAAATTGAAATATTTGTAATTCTCTTTCTGTATTGAAAGTCTAAAGAAGCATTATATCCGGTTATAAAACTTTCATTGTATTTATTGGACAGTTTTGTATTGGTATAATTGAATACAAATAGAATTTTCTTTTTTTCATCAAGAGTTAAATAACTTATACTTGCGGGGATAGCAAAACCAGAATAGTTCAAATTAGAACCGAGTTCATCAAAAACCCTTAGTCCTTGAAGACCCAGCTGCGCTTCGCCAAAGCCTTTAAGTTCAAAGTGCTCATCGTACGTATTCGCTGGTGTAAAGGCAAATGGATCATCCAGTTGTCCGAATAGATGGACATCATTAATAATCACGCTAACAAGAATTGCCTGAATTAAATAAAGTTTTTTGTAGAAGTTAAGATACTTCATTGATCAAATTGATTTAAATCCTGAAATACAGAATGATCCTGGCAAACGACAATTCATCATTCAAAGAGATGTCCCTCTTTTCCAGGGAATAAAATCATCCTGCCCCAATTGAACGGCTTTAGGCACTATCTCGCCGCTTGCAACTTTAATAATCAACTCAAGCATCTTGGTCCCCATGGATTCAATACTATCCTCACCTCCTATAATCGTCCCCGCGTCAATATCAATAATATCAGGCATTCGGGCAGCTAATACCGAGTTTGTCGATACTTTAATAGTCGGCGCTACTGGATTACCTGTAGGTGTACCGAGTCCAGTAGTAAAAACAATAATATTAGCACCTGAACCCGCGAGTCCTGTAGTACTTTCAACATCATTGCCAGGTGTACAAAGCAGATTCAAACCTGGTCTGGTGACTTGTTCCGTATAATCCAAAACATCAGTTACTGGTGAAGTTCCTCCTTTTTTTGCCGCTCCCGCTGATTTAATAGCATCTGTAATCAGTCCGTCTTTTATATTTCCAGGTGATGGATTAAAAGCGAATCCCGATCCATCATTCTCGGCCTTAGTTGCATATGCGTTCATCAATTGTGCAAACTTCTCAGCTGTATTTTTATCACTACATCTATTAATAAGCTCTTGTTCAACTCCATTTAATTCAGGAAATTCAGCCAGGACAGCGCTTCCCCCCATACTTACCAGTAAGTCAGATGCATAACCCAGCGAGGGATTGGCCGTTAATCCGGAAAACCCATCAGATCCTCCACATTCCAAACCAAGACATAACTTAGAAATAGGTGCTTCCTTTCTAACTATCTTATTTGCTTCAATCAGACCGACAAAAGTTTGTTTGACAGCAGATGATATAAATTCTCTTTCAGACGTACTTTTCTGCTGTTCTAACATGATGATTGGCTTCTGCATATCGTCAGATATGTCTGCTATGGCCTCTTGTAACAGTGCTATTTGGGCGTTTTGGCATCCCAAACTTAATACGGTCGCACCAGCCACATTGGCATGATTGATATAACCGGCTAAAAGACGACAAAGCACTTCACTGTCTTGACGCGTACCTCCACATCCGCCATCATGGGTCAGAAATTTTATCCCGTCAACATTTTGAAATATTCGATCTGATTCAATAGACCTTTTATCGCGAATGATATTTGTATCTAAAAGTGTCTCTTTATCAGCTCCATTCTGATAAGCTGAAATCAACTTATGAGTGTCTACCTGAAAATGTCGTTCGGTCATATAGCCGAGTTGCTCAGACATAGCTTCCCTAATCACTTTAATGTTTCGATTTTCACAAAATACCAGAGGTATGACCAACCAATAGTTCATTGTTCCTACTTTTCCGTCCTCACGATGATATCCATTAAATGTTCGGGACTTAAATGCTGACACATCAGGTTTTATCCATTCTGTCATATGTCTGCCAACTTTAAAGTTGGCCGAACTATGGACAATATTATTAATAGAAATAAGGCCTCCCTTAGGTATCGGTTGTGTTGCTTTCCCGACCAGAACACCATACATGATTACTTCATCTCCGATATCTAATGAACACTGAGCAAACTTATGTTTTGCGCTAACTTTGTCCTGTATAACATAAGATATTCCCTCATATGGAACTATTTCACCTTCCTCCAAGTCATGAAGTGCAATAATTACGTTGTCCAGGGAATGAACTTTTAATACCTTTTGATTCACGCTTTTTATTGGAGTTTAAGTGTAATAATTTAACCAAGATAAGCGCAATCAGCATAAATTTTACTATTCAAATAGTCTATTATTAATTCTAAAAATCATATACTTCGATTTCATTCATAAATTCAAGCATTATTGTGGGTATTAGAGTCACATTAAAGAAGGTGTGAAGGTTGGAATTTCGGAATGAGTTAATGAGTTAATGACGAAATAAAGTAATGAGACGATGAATTAAGGAGGCGCATTATTGGATTATAAACTATTTTATCAATTTAGTCCCTTAGGCCACCTCATCATCTATTAATCAAAGCATTACAACATTATGGCACTAACTCATTTTAGTATTTTAGTATTATTTCAAAAAAGCTTTAATAAATCAATAAAAAAGCATGGCTCGATTTTCTAAATTTCAAGTAATCCAGACTGCCGAAGAACAAGGCATGGTTCCGTTATTCTACAATTCGGACATTAATATTTGCAAACAAGTTGTAGCAGCTTGTTATAAAGGCGGGTCGCGTATATTAGAATTTACCAATCGGGGCGACTTTGCACATGAAGTATTTGGCAGTTTAAATAAATTTTGTGCAACTGAGGCACCTGAGATGATCTTGGGTATCGGTTCTGTGACAGATGCAGGTACGGCTTCTTTATATATGCAATTGGGCGCTAACTTTATAGTTACGCCGGCATTGCGGGATGATATTGCAATTGTCTGCAACAGAAAGAAAGTTCCATTCATGCCTGGCTGTGGTTCCTTAACAGAAATTGGAAATGCCGAAGAATTAGGTTGCGATATTGTAAAATTATTTCCTGGCAGTACCTATGGTCCGGGTTTCGTTAAGGCTATCAAGGGACCACAACCATGGACCAGTATTATGCCCACTGGAGGAGTATCTCCTGACAGAGAAAACCTGAAGGCATGGTTTGACGCAGGTGTAATATGCGTAGGAATGGGATCACAATTAATATCGAAGGATTTATTGAGGAGTGAAAATTATGCGGAACTCGAAGATAGAACCAGAAAAGCGCTTGCCCTAATTAGGGACTTAAGAACATAAAACTGAATAATGGATTCTAAAAGAATCGGATTGATAAGCGGGCCCCTGGCTTTTGTAATTGTATTATATTTTTTTCATCCTGAAGGATTGGGCATCCAGGCAAATGCGGTGCTGGCATCAACCGTCTGGATTGCCATTTGGTGGATTACTGAAGCAATCCCTATAGCTGTCACAGCTTTGCTTCCGATTATTCTTTTCCCATTAACCGGTGCTCTTGATCTCGGACAGACCACTGCATCATTTGGACATAAATATGTCTTCCTGTATGTTGGAGGATTTATCATAGCTATCGCTATCGAAAAGTGGAATTTGCATAAGCGTATTGCCTTGACCATCATCAATGCGATAGGGACGAATGTGGTGAACATTATATTAGGATTCATGTTAGCGACCGCATTTATGTCTATGTGGATTTCTAATACTGCTACGACGGTCATGATGTTACCGATAGGCATGGCCATCATTGCCCAGTTAAACGACAATCCAGATACCATCGAGGATGAGAATAAAATTTTCGGTAAGGCACTCATGCTTGCCATTGCTTATAGTGCATCTATTGGAGGTATTGCCACTTTAATTGGAACGCCCCCTAATCTTGTATTGGCTGGAGTAGTTGAAAAAATCTACGATATAGAAATATCTTTTGAACAGTGGTTTATGTTCGGCTTTCCGATCTCGGTCGTATTGCTTTTCATTTGCTGGCAATACCTTACCAGGTTTGCATTTCAATTTAAACAAAAATCTTTTCCCGGGGGAAGGAGTGAAATCAAAAAACAAATAGCCGCTTTAGGAAAAATAAAGTATGAGGAAAAATTAGTGCTTACAGTTTTTGTACTTACAGCATTTGCCTGGATTAGCAGATCTTTCATTCTAAAAAGAATCATCCCTGAAGTCGACGATACAATCATAGCAATGACCAGTGCTGTTATCATTTTTTTGCTGCCTACTAAAGACATGAAGAGGACCTTGCTCACCTGGAAAGAAGCTGTCAAATTACCCTGGGGAATATTATTATTATTCGGTGGAGGAATGGCTTTGGCTGCAGGATTTGAGTCAAGTGGCTTAGCTGCATGGATAGGAAATCAAATGACCTTACTCCAGGGAGTTTCACTTATCATATTAGTTTTTATCCTGATTATGGCTGTCAACTTTTTAACAGAAATTACCTCCAATCTTGCCACCACAGCAATGCTCCTTCCGATACTTGCCCCTATGGCCATGACCATCGATGTCCATCCCTATATTCTTATGGT
>JAJCYJ010000634.1 GCA_029262975.1 Saprospiraceae bacterium | reverse complement strand
GAAAGGCAGGAAAACCTGTTCTGAATTTCACAAGTACATATAGTATAGCGTCGTTCTCCCAAACACCTAACTTAATGTCCTCAGAGCAATATGCTATTTATGTAAATGAGTTTGACGAAAGACTCGGAAACCCTATTCGATTTAGTCAAGAAGATATTAATAAATATGCAGCTGGAAACGACCCAAATTTTCCAAGTACTAATTGGTCAGACTTGACATTTGCAAGTTCAACTCCAGAACTTAGAAATACTGTATCAATATCGGGAGCTTCAGATAATGTAAGTTATTTTGTAAGTGGAGATTACTTGAGTCAAGATGGTATATACGCGTCTGGTGATTTGAACTTCAAACAATACCAACTGCGTTCGAATCTTGATATTAATCTGACCAATAATTTCAAAATTGGAATTGATCTGGCAGGCAGATTTGGAGACCGAAATGAACCGGGAGTAGACGAAGGTTTTATCTACAAGCATATCTATACCAATGAGCCCACAGAACTTGCGATTAATTCTGATGGGTCCTATGCGTGGGGTGGTGAAAATGGCGCAAATCCATTAATAATGTCAAGTAGCGAATCCGGATTTGTAAAGAATACGAGTAATACCCTAACCTCAAAATTTTCTTATGATTGGGATTTGGATTTTTTAACAGAAGGTTTGTCTGTGCAAGGATTTGCCGGCTATAGAAAATTGAATACGGATAATAAGGCGTGGTATACTCCATGGGAAGTATATAGAGATTTGGGAAATGGAGAATTTAGGGAGGAAGCAGGATTTTCTCAGGAAGGACCAGAGAATATATTGAATGAGTCTTTCTGGAAATTTGATGAGTTGATGCTAAACTCAACTATCCGCTATAGTAAGGCTATCGATCAACATTCGATATCTGGTTTTGTTGGATATGAGCAATTTACTTCCAATACCAGGAATTTCTCAGCACAAAGAAAAGGTTTTCCGAGTGACAATCACCCGGAGTTGTTTGCAGGTAGTGATGAGGGTCAAATATCAACTGGTAGATCTTCTGAATCAGCAAGGTTAAATTACTTTGGATCGATATCCTATGACTTTCAAAAGAAGTACTTTATAGACCTTACCTTAAGACATGATGGATCCAGTAATTTCGGACCTGGAAAACGATATGGTACATTCCCTGGGGTAGCAGTAGCGTGGTCAATTAAAAAGGAAGCTTTTATGGAAAAAGCAGAATGGCTTAACGCTTTAAAGCTAAGAGCCTCCTGGGCACAGATGGGAAATGATCGAATTGGTCCTTTTCAATTTCTTACACGTTATAATTTTGGTGGAGGTAATAACCAACAACCTAATTACTACACTTTTGGGGTAGAGGGAGGAACCAGATTCCTTGGTTATCAAAGTGCCAATACGCCTAATCCGGATATTACCTGGGAAAAGGCAGATATGCGAAACCTCGGTTTGAGTTTTGCCTTGGCTAATTATAAACTCACTGGTGATATCAACTATTTTTATCAGAAGCGAACTGATATATTAATTCAGCGAAATGCGTCTATTCCTGATTTTGCCGGTCTCGATTTGCCACAGGAAAATCTTGGCAAAGTGGATAACTTTGGATATGAGATACAACTCGGATGGAATGATAAAATTGGAACGGTTAATTATAATTTCGGTTTCAATTTTACACAGGCGAAGAATAAAGTAGTATTTTTAGATGAGGCTGCTAACGTATCTGATCAATTGCGTAGAGAAGGATTTCCAATTGATTCTTACGTTCTGTACCCAACATCGGGAATATTCCGTGATCAAGCACAAGTTGATGCAACTGCTGCAAAATTCCCGGGAACAGTTGAAGGCGAACCTGCCTATATTGATACCAACGGCGACGGATCCATAGACGGAGGTGATAGAGTTAGAGTATATTCTTCTAATGTCCCCGAGATTCAATATGGAATCGTAGGTGGATTAAGCTTTAAACAGTTCGATTTCAACTTCTTATTACAAGGACAGGCAAAGGCAGAAATGGTGGTATTCTTTGATCAATCAGGGGCTAAACCAGAACATGTCTTTACTGAAAGATGGACGCCCGAAAATCGAGATGCTCGTTATCCCAGGGCATTCACTCAAGGAGATGTTTACAGCGGTAGTCTTGGGTCAGTATCAGGAAACACAATTGCTTCTGGATTCCAGGCAGCAGACCTTTGGTTGCACGATGCGTCATTTATAAGATTGAAAGAGATTGAATTGGGATATTCGTTTTCAAAAGATCAGATCAAATGGGGGAATGCAAGACTATTTGTCAGGGGATTTAATCTACTAACAATGTTTTCCGAAGTCTATGATCTGGGATTAGATCCTGAAGGAGTGGGCTACGATAATTTTAGATACAGTAGATATCCTTCATTGAAATCATTTTCATTTGGAGTCAATTTAAAGTTTAATTAAAAAGAAAAAACATATAGTTTAAATTGAACTATAGGATAAATTATAAAATAATCGGTATGAAAAATTTAAAAATTAAGTTCGTCAGTTTAATCTTGGTATTGGTGGCAATGAGCGCGTGCCAGGAAGATATTCTTGACACCACGGCTAAAGATGCCTTTGCCGAAGATCTCATATATAGTGACATCTCACAATTAGAGCGATTAGTCTTTACCTCTTATAACAGTACGGAAAGTTGGGGCGTAAATCGGGTTCAATGGTGGAGTAGAAGATTTAACCTTGAAGCTGCCTCATTTGAAGCCAAATTCAATTTTAATAACCTGGATTTATTCAAAATCAGGACAGGTACTGGCTGGACTCCTGGATTTAGAGGCAATGGAGTTCTGTACGAAAAATGGGGCTTTTATTGGGACTATATTCAATCTACAAATGAATTTCTTGATCGCATTGATAATAGCGTAGCGATGCAGACAAACCCTGAAGCCGCAGGGATATTGAAGGCTGAAATGCAATTCCTTCGAGCAAATGTATATAGTAAATTATTGAGATTTTATGGCGCCGTACCCATTATTGATCGTTCATTGGGACTTAATGATGAATTTAATCTAGCGAGAAATAATTACGAAGAATGTGTTGAATTTATCGTTTCAGAACTGGATGCTG
>JAJCYJ010000633.1 GCA_029262975.1 Saprospiraceae bacterium | reverse complement strand
AAGATTAATACACAGATACCTATTCATGCTATTGGTCGGTTATCGTCAGATACAGAAACAAAGCTTTCTTTCAAGACTGGAGGCTATATTTCTTCACTTATTGTTGCAGAAGGAGATTATGTAAAGAAGGGCAGAATACTTGGTGAATTGCAGATGCAAGAGATTGATGCTCAAGTGCTTAAAGCGCAAAGAGCCTTAGACAAAGCGCATAGAGACCTTGTAAGAGTGGAAGCTATGTACAAAGATTCTGTCGCCACATTAGAAAATGTTGAGGATCTTACTACACTTGTAGAAGTCAGTGAAGCGGATCTTGAAATTGCCACTTTTAATCAGGAATATTCTAAAATCAAAGCTCCCATTTCCGGACGAGTATTACGAAGATTAGCTGAGCCCAATGAATTGGTTTCACCAGGTCAACCCATTCTTATTATCAGTTCTTCGGGGAATCAATCGTATATAATGAAGGTGCATATATCGGATAAAGATATCGGAGTCATCGCAAAAGGTACGAGGGCAGAATTGGAATTTGATGCTTTTCCGGGCACTCTAATTGATGGTTCAGTTAGTAGTATTTCTGAATCGGCCGATCCGATGACAGGCACTTTTGAATTGGAATTAACAATTAACTCCAAGGGGATTCGATTACGAAATGGACTAATAGGACGGGCAACTTTGTTTCCCCAGGAATTTAATGACTTTGTAAAGATTCCGATCACTAGTATATCCGAAGGCAATGGAGATAGAGTACGGGTGTTTGTACCTCATTCAAGTGATACTATTGCTATCGAGAAATTCATCCATGTTAAGAGATTCGCAGATGATTTTGTTTGGGTGAGTCGTGCGGAATTTTCTGAATCAAAGGTGATCACTGCGGGAAGCGCATATCTGAAAGACGGCCAATCAATTAAAATAATTAATTAGAATATTAAAAGATTGTCAGAGCTTAAGGTAGCCAAGGTAAATTAGGAAGTAAATTTATAGTAGCAACGTATAAATGTAGAGAGAAATATGCTAACTGTTTTTTTAATGAGCATTCGATCTCGATATGGCAGCAAGGCAAAATTAAGAAAGTACTGAATAAGAAATGAAACTAACAAGACTTGCCATAAGGAATGCACAGTTTGTGCTGATTGTAATCCTCATTTTGGTTGTACTAAGTGTACGGTCTTTTATCAGTATGCCAAGATCTGAGGACCCTCAAGCGGATTTTCCAATCTATAATATTTTAGCTGTTTATCCGGGTACAAGTCCAGAGGATATAGAGAAGCTCATAGTTGATCCTTTGGAGGAAGTTATAAATGAGATTGAAGACTTGCGAAATTTTAAGTCTGATATAAGGGAGGGAGTAGGGCGAATAGGTGTAAATGCATCTTATGACATAGACGCAAATGAAAAGTATGACGAATTATTAAGGGAAATTAATCTTATAAGACCAAGTCTGCCAGAAGGGATAGTACAATTTGAAGTTGAACAAATCAAACCTGCTGATCGTGTGAACTTTAAAGTATATGCGCTCAGCTCAGATGTTATATCTTATAGCACTCTGATGGATCTGGCAGAAAACCTTGAGGACTTATTAGAATCAGTTGAGGGTATTAGTTCCGTAGATGTTGATGCTGGCCCGGAGGATGAGATTCAGGTTCTTCTGGATTTTGAGCGTATGTCCGCCCTGAATATCAGTCTGGGGCAGGTGGTTAGTGTTTTAAATGCAAATAATGCGAATATCCCGGGAGGTGATATAGATCTCGGGTCATTAAATTTTTCTATTAAGAGTACTGGAGATTATGAAAATCTAGAAGAAATCAGAAATACCATAATTGCAGCTGATGGTAATCGAATGGTGCTTTTGCGTGACGTGGCTAACGTACATTTAGGTGAAGAAGATTTGTTATGGCAAGGAAGCTATGAAAAACAGAAATCTGTATTTATAGGTGCGAAGCTCAAACGAGGTTTTAATGTATTGGATGTTGACAGTAAGGTCAATGAAGTTGCGGCCAGGTTCTCTGCTTCACTACCGCCGACGATTTCGCTAAATACCAGTTTTGAACAAGCGCCTTCAGTTCGATTAAAAATCAATGACTTCTTTATTAACTTGCTTCAGGGTGTGGCCCTGGTTGGCATAATTATATTATTTTTTCTGGGTTGGCGAGCGGCAGTCATCATTATAACCCTTATTCCACTTTGTATTGTCTTATCCATGGCGTTGTTAAATGCTTCAGGTTATGGCCTTCAACAAATAAGCATAGCATCACTTGTGCTTGCTCTTGGTTTACTTGTGGATAATGCGATAGTTGTAATCGAGAATATTACAAGGATGATGAAAGAAGGCATGTCAAAAAAACTCGCCAGTATTGCTGGAGCGGAGGAAGTAGGTCTGGCCATTGTTAGCAGTACCGTTACTACATTATTGTCGTTTTTCCCATTGACACAGTTAGGAGAAGGCGCTGGTTTGTTTCTTATGAGCCTTCCATTGACGGTGATATTTACACTGGTAATTTCCCTGATTCTGGCGCTTACTTTTTCTCCAATATGTTCTAATTGGTTACTTTCTGAGAAACAAACCAAGCCATCATATGCGGATAAACTATTACAATTTACAATTGCCAAATTTTATCGACCGGTTCTTGATTTCTCTTTGCGATTCGGATGGTTAATCATTCTAATTGCAATTGCCTTTACAGGGTTTGCAATGAGTCTTTTTCCTAAAATAGGAGTTAGTTTTTTTCCTACGGCTGACAAACCATTGCTTATTGTTGATATAGAAGCCCCCAAAGGATCGAGTTTAACATATACAAAATTATCGACAGATTTTGTAGAGTCAATAATTGATACGATGGATATCGTTGCAAACTATACGACAAGTATTGGAAACGGAAATCCACAAATATATTATAACAGGATTCCAGTTAACTTCAGGAAGTCTTATGGACAGGTTTCTATAAATCTTACAAATTATGAACAAGAAAGTTTTTATAAAGCAATCGCCCGTCTTCGTAGTGCCTTTGAAGATTGGCCAGCTGCTAAAATAACCGTTGAAGAATTAAAAAATGGTGCACCGGTCGATGCTCCAATTGAAATACGTGTATTTGGTGAAGATTTGGAAAAACTTAAAACGTTATCGGTCGAAGTAGAAGAAATACTGAAGAGAACGGATCAAGTTATTAATATCAACAATCCGTTGAGTCGCAACAAAACAGAATTTACCATTAGTCTGGATAAGAGAAAAGCAGGATTATTGGGTGTTTCGCAGTTAGATTTTGATAGAACTGTTCGTGCCAGTCTTCATGGATTGCAAATAGATCAAACCACACTTTCCGATGATGAACTTTACAGTATAGTTGTCAAAATGCCTTATGATGAGTCTCATGGGATGGATGATTTTTATAAAATACATATTACGAATAGGGTAGGCCGATCAATGCCACTTCATCATATCGCGTCATTATCCTTTTCTTCCAGCCCAGCGTCATTTTCACACTACGATACGCACCGCTACGTAGCTGTAACAGGTAGTGTTGTCAATTTAGATCAAACTATTGCCAAGACGCTTGAGGTGATGGAAGAGCTGGATAAAATCAAATGGCCGGATGGATTTCATTATGTGGCTGGCGGAGAATTTGAAGAGCAACAGGCTACATTTGGAAGCCTGGGTGTAATTTTGGTGCTCGCGCAGATAGGGATTTTTGCAGTCCTAGTTTTACAATTTAGATCGATACTTCAACCTTTTATAGTTTTTTCAGCGATTCCATTAGCTGTGGGTGGGTCATTTATTGCCCTGTATTTAACGGGTTGGCCATTTTCGTTTTTTGCCTTTGTCGGTCTGATTAGTTTAATAGGGATTGTTGTTAATAACTCAATAATTCTGGTAGATCACATTAATCAACTTCGGAGGGAAGAAGAAATGTTACTTATTGAAGCCATTACTGAAGGGTCAATTAGAAGGTTTAAGCCGATCGTTCTCACAACCTTGACAACGATACTTGGCCTCTTGCCATTAACACTTCAGGGTACGAATCAGTGGTCGCCACTTTGTCTGACGATTATTGGAGGAATGATTTCTTCTACTGTTCTAACCTTGTTAATTGTGCCGGTCTTGTATAAGTGGTTTGGCAGAGGGAAAATTGGCGCATAATCTGTTATTCAGAAGATATTTCATGATTTCATGAATAGAAGAATTGCTCCTGTGAGTTAAGTGATTGTAGTATGTTAATGTAGCCGAATATTTGAAGTCTTATGCTATTGTAAAAGTTGATATTGAGTAAAATTCTTGATATCCATATTTTCAAAAATTGTTTTATCAGCTCCTGATAATCCAATTTCAAACATTGCATGTCCAAGCTCTTTCGAAGTGATAGCTCCTTGTGGATATATAAAATTGAGAAAAGGGTAGAGGGTTCGTAATAGTCTATAAAAAAAAATTGGGCTCTTTGCGTTTTACTACAGGATAGATATATCCGGGTCGGAAAATATAGGTATGAGGAAATGCACACTTCAATAAGTATTTTTCCGCAGCACCTTTATCTTTTGCAAACATCATTTTACTTTGACCTGATTGATCTGCACCTTGACCACTTAAGAAGCAAATGACACATCTTGGACTTTTTATTTGAAGCAACGTTCCAAAGGCTTGTGTATAATCCACGGTGATCTTTTTGAATTCTTCACGATTTACTTGACCGGTATAGACGCCAATGCAATAGTATGCAATATCCTGATTTATAAAATGTTCCTCGTGTTGTTTATAATTTTTAAAGTCATCAATTAAAATCTCTTCTAATTTAGAATGTACCACCTTAGAATGATTTCTTACCAAAGAAGTCACTTTCCGTACCTCTGAAGAGTTGAGGCAGTTTTGTAACACAATATTTCCAATCATGCCAGATGCTCCAGTGATAATGACATTTTTCATTTTATTGAAATAACTAACTTATTGTGAATTTTTGTCAAAAGCTAAGAAAGAGTTAGACGGAAATGTGGCTGAACAATTCAAAAGAAGCAGTAATCGAGAGAAGCATTTAATATAATAATTTACAAGAAACATACGTCCAAAAACACAAGTGGAGATCCATAGTTAAACGAATCTCCACTTCATTTTAATTCTTCTGACGAATCATCAAAACGCCAAGTTACGGTTATTATGACTTTTTCTTTCCTTCAAAGCACCGGAGTGCCTTTCCGTTGAGAATCTGATTATATTAGTCCTTCCTCTTTCTACTTTTTCCTACCGAAGTATTCATTAGTTTCCTGAATCAAAGACCGAACAACCTCGTCGATTGGTCAACGTGCCTTTTATCCCTGGCTTGGAATAACTAAGATATAAAAAATTCATATAAATAAAAATTAATTATGTGTATTATTGCTCAGAATCCAAGTATTATCCTGTATTCTATTCGCTTGCCACATGATTGTTTGCGAATTACGCATTTGGCCAAACATATGAGATGGGAATTACTTGGAAGATATGGCTTGTAATCATGGTTATGAATTGAAACATATGGTTTAATTCCATTCTGTGCTTACATAATCAATTCAATCAGCCCATACTTTAGAGGGATCAGAATTAAGTTGAAAAATCACTATCTAAGATTATGTTACACAAATCTATGTTGTTACCTGATATTTGACGCAGTGATTACAAATCGGATACATTATCGTCATATCTTGCCCAGATTAATAAATCAATCTATGCATTTTATTATGAATCAAGATGGTTCTGACGGTAGTGACCGTAAAAATATCAAACCTGGCATCCTTGTCGAAATAGTGCAAAAACGAGACCAGCGATCAGGAGTTTTGACAGAAGGAATCGTCAAAAGAATCCTGACGAAATCTGCCCATCACCCGCACGGTATAAAAGTAATGCTTACAAGTGGCGAAGTAGGCCGGGTTAAAAAGGTGCTTCATGAGGACCTTTAAAGTTTTATCATATGGCAGATGAATATATCTCAAAAGAACAACATTAAATCGATGAGATGTAGCAACTGAATTCTAATAGTCAAGGACTATGCTTGAATACTCTTAAGTATTCAGAAATTTTTGTATCCTTATCAGTGAATTGAACGGGGAGAATATATGGCCAAAAGTGCTTCGAACAACAATAAGCTTAATAGAAGCGTGGTCAATGTAATACGTACCACACAACGAAATAATATTGACCTAAAACATATTGCAGATAATAAGGCGAATATACTGATGAGTATAAATGCAATCATGGTCACATTCTTAATACCTATTGTCTGACAAATATGGAAATGATCCTGGAACATCATTTCTATATTCCACTTGCAATTTTTGCTGCCACTTGTATTGTAACGATTGTTTTGTCAGCTTCTGTACTTCGTCCGTTTTCCTCTAAAGGTAAGATTATGCGAGAGATGACTAAGGCAAGAGAGAAAAGCCCTTTCTTTTTTGAAAACTACAATAAAATGAATACAAAGGAATATTATGATTACTTCTGTCAGGTATCAAATGATGAAGAAAGCTTCTTTAGATATGTCATTGAAGATCTTCATTATTATGGTAAAATTTTATCATTGAAATATACGCAGATAAAATATGCTTATAATGGATTTATAGTAGGACTCATTCTGACAGTTATCTCTGTAATCTTAGTTACAATCTTTTAAAACAATTCACCCTTTTATCATTTCTCTCTTTAGCCATTTTGGTGCACGTAATAAATCAAAAAATTCTTTTAAAAAAGATTTGTTAGCACGTATCGTCTTTTCTGACATATAAGTGGCATCGTCACAAAATTTGTAAATATCATTTTCTAATGAAAGGAAATATTCAACCATTCTCAAATATTCTTCCTCCGTTATTTTATAATTAAAAAAATATCTCTCCTGAACAGATTTTATCGGAAGGGATTCGTGTGGCACCGCATACGATTGTCCAACGAATCCTGAATAATCAAAATCGTATGGAAGTGCGACTACTCGATCTATATCAGGCAATTTAACAAGTTCCAGGTTGTGTTTGTTGCCCAATGCAAAATCTGTATTCGCGATCATATATTGAAAAAAAAGCATTTTTAGAAATGGTTCTCGGTCTAGTCCTGTGTCTTGTATTCTACCCGATTCCACTATTCTTGCATTCTTTCTATATGCATATTCATCCTCATCCTCAACAAGGAAACCAACAAAATTGTATTTTTCTTTTCCATCTTCTATTAATGAGAAGTTTACTCTTTTTGCTTTTATACAATTGGTGTCAATCAGATTATATAATTCATACAAGAAAAACTCCCTGGAATTGTATTTATCGTCTGAGCTTCTGTTTCTGCACGGGAATACAAATTTTAATTTATCAATATTGACGAACCCCTGGGATGTAAGTTCAGCTTTCGGAATGTTATATTTTAACGGAGGGAAGCGACATACTTTCTTTCTCATCTTTCCACGAGCTCTCACTTCTCCGGAAAAATAATACTCCTGACTGCCATTGGTATTACGCACCCTCAATGAAGCCATTTGATATTCTTCTTTATGACTTTTATTTATTAATTTTTTTACTTCCGTGTTGATTTCAAGATGTGGCAGACCATCTAGGTTATAGATATAATCGAAGAGGGTTTGTTTTTCGTGCAGTATTTTTCTCGTTCCATCTATTTCGCCAATTTCAAACTCGCCATTTTCACTTATCAAAAGCTGCCCGGTTTTTCCCAATTTAATACTACAATCTATAACGATTATTTTAGAATTAAAAAGAGGTTTTATTTTATCCTGACTCGTATGTCCTATTACCAGGTGCTCTTGTCCAAGTGTCTGAAGAATAGTATCGACACTCTTATTATTTATTGCGGAAGTATCAAAATAACCCCGGTACCAAAGTGGGCCTTCTTCCATATACATCAAAGCTAATTTGTCATCATCCAGGATACTGCTTTCGCTTTGTCTGATTAGTGAGTCCTCGAATACCTGGTTTATTTCCTTTAGCGAATAGCCCATCTTTACAATAGATGGGGACATCCCTCCATGCACAAAAAGTGATTTATTAATAGATATAACAGCTTTGTGTTGAGTGATCCAGTCACCTAATATACTGCCTTTGCGAAAGAATTGATCATATTTCGTTGTGAATACAGCAGACGTATAGTAATATTTTTTATTCAGATATCGAAGATCTCCATTGAGGACCATGATTTCGTGATTGCCTAAAAGGACATGGACTCTTCCACCTGCATTGTATGCCTCTTTTTGCAGTTTGAATAGAAACCAAAGGATATCGAGAACTTTAGGTCCGCGATCAAAATTGTCGCCTACGATAACGAGATGATTTTCACTAAAAACCCAATGCCCGTCTTTGTCAATGATGTTATGATTCTGTAATAAAGTAAGAAGAATGTCATATTGCCCATGCACATCTGAAAGAGCTACAACCTTGTCGATGCTATCGAATGAAACTTTATCTTCTATTACGAAGTCAAGATCTTGTAAATCCACGACAGGCAGATTATTTCTTCTGAATTCATTAGCGTCTTTTTTCGCTATTAGCGTATCATGACCTATTCCTTTTTCCACCCATTGAATGCGCAAGCTGTCCTCCTGGTTGAAGATATATGGGCCATCGAACATGGTAGGTTCAATTCTGGCTTGCATAACCAGAGATACGATGATAAGCGATAGAGAAAGGACGAACTTCAAAATTTGTCCATTTTTACTTTTATACATGCGCATTTAGTACTTTGATTTTATATAATTCCAAGATCTGATAAATTCTTATATTATGCTAATTACAATATCTTATAGATTCATTAAAGTCTAATGACACTTAGAGAATCATATTGTAAATAGAGGATTGTCTTGATCTCGTAAATCAACAAGTCCGCTCCCCGAATTAGCACAGTTCAAAACATTTTTGGGTAACGGTTCCTCAAGATTATGTCATGATGTTTATCTCCTTCGTCTATTTCATGCCCCTGTTAATCCGCGGGTTGTTAACTTTTCAATCCATAACTTTATCCAAATGAAAAAGAAAAGAAATTGGAAGTTTTATTTCAATAGAACACTTTTAACGCTATTGGTTATAGTGGGCATATGGCTGACTAATTTGATTTGGTTTAGGCCCTTCAATATAAATCATTTTTATGACCGAATTTTTGTTGAAATGGCACTTGATGACCCTGAGTTAGTCACAACAATGGGTATACCTTTTCTGTATGACAAAACTAAAGACGAATTGACGGACGCTTCTGATGAGAGGAATTGGATTCAATTTAACAAGATCAAGCAGGATTATGCTACTCTTAAAAGTTACAACTATAACAACCAAACTCCTGTCAATCAATTGAATACCAGGATCCTTGGGTGGTACTTGAAAAGCCTGATTGATGGCGAGCCTTACTTTTATCATGATTATCCTGTGAATCAAATGTTTGGCGAGCAAAGCAATTTGCCAAGCTTCCTTGAAAATGCCCATAAAATTCGCAACGAGAGTGACGTAGCCGCTTATATAAGTAGACTATCAAAATTTAAAGTCAAATTTGACCAGGTGCTTGAAGGGTTATCAATTAGGGAGCAAAAAGGAATAATTCCACCCAAATTTGTAATAACCCGAGTATTGGATGAAATGAGAGGGTTTTGTGGCCAATTAGCACCAGTAGAGGGTGAACTAGAGAAAAACCCTGACCCCATAAGGACAAATATCCTCTATTCAAACCTTGCTTCCAAAATAGACTCGATTCACGATTTAACCGCTAACGAAAAACTGGAATATTTAAGACTTACGGAAGAAGAAATTCAGAATACAGTCTTTCCCGCATATCAAAAACTCATTGATTATTTCGAAGGGCTATATCCAAAGGCGACAACTGACGATGGTGTTTGGAAATTCCCTGATGGCGATCATTATTATGCCTACCAGTTAAAGCAATACACAACGACAGATCTGAATCCGGAAGAAGTTTACCAGATTGGGTTAAGTGAAGTTGAGCGAATTAAGAAAGAAATGTGGGCTGTTCTGAAGTCTGAAGGCTACATAGACACAGTTAGAAGTATAGGGGCGGTTATTCAGGATATAAATAAAGAAGAGCGATTTCTTTTCCCTGATGATGATACTGGTAGAGAGATGATTTTGGTTGAATATCAAAGGATTTTGGAAGAAATATCCAGTAGCCTTGATGACGCATTCGATGTGCGTCCTAAAGCAACATTGGAGGTAAGAAGGGTACCGGCCTTTAAAGAAGCAGGATCTGCAGGAGCCTATTATAGTCGTCCTGCAATGGACGGTTCCAGAGGAGGAACCTTCTTCGCGAATCTTCGCGATGTTCATGAGACGGTCCGACTCGGTATGAAGACTTTGGCTTATCACGAAGGAATCCCCGGTCATCATTTTCAAATTGCCATCCAATCTGAGTTGGAAGATGTACCAATATTCAGGACGATAGGATTATTTACGGCATACATTGAAGGTTGGGCACTTTATACGGAGCAATTAGCGTGGGAGTTAGGATTTTATGAAGGAGACCCATATGGTAATTTAGGAAGACTCCAGGCAGAAATGATGAGAGCAGTCAGATTGGTAGTAGACACAGGTATTCATTTTAAGAAATGGACAAGAGAAGAAGCTATTGAATATATGGCACGCAATACAGGGATGGCAACTTCGGAGGTCGTTACTGAAATTGAAAGGTACATCGTAATGCCTGGTCAGGCATGTGCTTATAAAATTGGGATGTTGAAAATATTAGAATTGAGGGAGATGGCCAAGCGTCAACTTGGTGCGGATTTTGACTTACGAGAATTTCATAATGTCGTGCTTAAGAATGGCGCTGTTCCCTTGGATATATTGGAAGAAATTATCGATGCATATATTGCTGAAGTAATGAAAGAAAATAATTGATAATTAAGGAAAATTGTTCGCTGCTTGTTGTTCGTTGTTTGTTCGATCTTACATTTATAGAATTGTAGAATCTTGTAGGGAAGGTATCTCTTTGTGAATGAAAGGGAAGAGCGGACAATAATTGATAATTGAGTAAGTATGCTTTAGGAAAGAATGCTGACAACCAATACATGTGGATCGACAGTACAAAGTGCTGACAACTGCTAGGTATGGATCGTCAGTAGCGAAGAATTGTTCATGGACTGATTTTACTGTATCTCCTCGTTTTTCCTTATTTTACTCACATTACAATGTTTATCAATTACAATTATGGCCAACTCACGAAGAACATTTCTACAAAATTCTATTGTCGCCGGCTCAGGGATTGGGTTGGTATCCAATTATGCAAGTGAGTTAGAATCTGCCATTAAACGTACTTCTAAATTATCGGCTCCTTCTGACTTAAAGATAACGGATGTAAAATGCGGATTCATAAGAAATGGGAGTGGCTTGTTTTTGAAGATATACACAAATCAAGACATTTGGGGTTGTGGAGAAGGTGTAGATGCAGTCCCTGGAACCTATCATTTAGTACAAAAATTTGGAGACCAACTTAGAGGAAAGAACCCTTTAAATGTCAATCGGTTATTTGAAGATATCCGTCGATCTGGATTCTTTCAGGGGGCTCAGTCTGGTATGTATGTGGCTGTGCTTTCAGCTATTGAGACAGCCTTCTGGGATGTAACCGGAAAAGCTTTGGGACTGCCGGTTTATCAATTAATGGGTGGAAAGTTCAGAGATCGTATCAGAGTCTATATGGATACAGCACTGTATCAGAGCAGGTTACCAGAACCTGAAGATTTCGCTGCAAGTGCCCAGGAAGCAGTCGATATGGGATTTAATGCTATCAAGTTTGATCTCGATCAACGAAATGATCCAAATAAATATGACCAGTATAATTGGACTGCGAGCCCTGCAGAATTGAAGAGAATGTATGACCAGATGGCAGCGGCTCGAGCCCAGGTAGGTCCGGACATTGATATATGTGCCGATATGCATGGCAGATATGATGCAATCACAGGAATAAAGGTGGCCAAAATGATGGAACCTCTTCATCTAATGTGGTTGGAAGAACCCATCCCGGCAGAAAATGTAGATGCTTATTTACAAATCACCCAATCTACTTCAACACCTATATGTGCTGGCGAGAATCATTATCTCGCGCATGGGTTTAGAGAAATGCTGGAAAAAGGTGCTGTTAATATAGTCATGCCGGATCTTCAAAAAGCCGGAGGACTTGGTGAAGGTCAAAGAATTGCCAATCTGGCCAATCTCTATTATGTGCCTTTTGCGCCACATATGGTCGCCTCCTACCTAGGTGCTATGGCGTCATGTCATGTCTGCGCGTCAGTTCCAAATTTTATGGTCCTGGAATGGCAGATATATTTTCATAAAAATCCAATGTTTCAGGAGATCGTCAGTTTTGATGGGCCGATGGTTGAAAATGGATTTATCACACTTTCTGAAAAGCCAGGAATTGGAGTTGAAATAAATGAGGAAAGCATGAGGAAATATGCCGTAAAAGATGTTCCCTTTTTTGAATAGATATAGTTGAAGCGACTTGCAAAAGCTCATTGAGATTATGCTAATATTTATCGGAGCCGATATTTATTATTCATGTATCTTAAGATATTATTTGAATTAATGCGGCGTTTATAAACCTTACACATGGACAGACACAACAATCATGGCTGATCAAAAAGAAAAGGTAAACCAATTACTTCTGAAGCTTGAAACGCTCCTGAGAAGACAGGAATCATTTAATACTGAGATTAATGAAATCAGGAATGAGATCTATAAACTCAAAACAGACTCGACTAAATCATCTGTCGACTCAATAGAAATCATAAAAGAAGAAAGAAAGGAATTCAGCCCGCGTGAATCAGAAGATAAAATCAAGGAGACCATTGCTTTAAATGCTCGTATTGAAGCTGCAAAACTCAGAGCAGCCGCCAGAAAAAATAGAAAACCACGATTCAACTTCAAACAAGACCTCGAAAAATTTATAGGAGAAAACCTTATTAATAAAATAGGTATCGTGATCACTGTCATTGGCGTAGGAATCGGTGCCAAATATTCTATTGATAATGATTTGATTAGCCCGCTTACAAGAATTATCCTTGGTTATCTAATGGGAATAGGCCTTTTAGGTTTTGGGATAAAGTTAAAAACTAACTATGCCAAATATAGTGCTGTATTAGTCAGCGGTGCTATAGCCATTTTATATTTCATCACCTTCTTTGCTTATGAGTTCTACGATTTAATACCTCAGTCTTTATGCTTTGGATTAATGCTGGTTTTTACCATATTTGGCGTGATTGCAGCTATAAATTACAATCAGCAGGTGATAGCCCTCATTGGATTGGTAGGAGCTTATGCTGTCCCCTTTTTAATCGGAGATGCTTCAGGCAGTGACGTCGTACTATTTATGTATATGGCATTGATCAATATTGGTATTTTGACTATTGCTGTCAAGAGATATTGGAAATTGCTTTACTACTCGGCATTTTTAATGACATGGCTTATTTTTACTTTTTGGTATGTAGAAAGCTTTGATCCCGCCGTTGATGCACGTGTTGGATTCATCTTTTTAAGTGCATTTTTTCTGATTTTCTATTCAACTTTCCTCGTATACAAACT
>JAJCYJ010000632.1 GCA_029262975.1 Saprospiraceae bacterium | reverse complement strand
CCCATGCTTACCTTTACTTCTTTTGAGTAAGTATATTTCTCTTGGAGAAGGATCGGGCTGAGCAGCTTGAAGACTTCCGGGTTCCGTATGTTCCATGTCCACACCCCATTCTTCCATAAAGTGTGGTATACTCAATGTAGGAGATTTGCCTTCTTCCGTAGCCAGGTATTCAGCAACATCAAAACCAATACCGCCTGCTCCGATGATTGCAGCGGATTTTCCTACCGTTACTTTTTGTGTCAGAACGTCTATGTAGCTTACTGCCTTTGGATGATCGATTCCTTCTAATTCAGGAATTCGTGGTGTCACGCCGGTACATAGTATTACCTCGTCATATTCGCCGCTTTTAAGTTCTTCTGCGGTTACTTTTTTATTTAGATAAAGTGTAACACCGGTTATTTCAATCTGTCGATTAAAATATCGAATGGTTTCATAAAACTCCTCTTTACCTGGTATTTTCTTGGCCATGTTGAACTGGCCTCCAATTTCACTATTTGCCTCAAATAGGTCAACCTGATGACCCCGGCCTGCCGCAATAGTTGCAGCAGCTAAACCAGCGGGTCCTGCGCCAACTACTGCAATATTCCTGGGTTCCTTAGCAGGGAAATAGTTCAATTCAGTCTCGTGACATGCTCGCGGGTTCACAAGACACGAGCATATTTTTAAATTAAATGTATGATCCAGGCAAGCTTGATTACAGCCGATACATGTATTGATTTCATCTTCCCGACCTTCTATCGCTTTCAAAACTATATTTTCATCGGCCAGAAAAGGTCTTGCCATACTGATCATATCAGCACATCCTTCTGCCAGTGCTTGTTCAGCTACGGCAGGCATGTTAAAACGATTAGTCGTGATCAGAGGAATATTAACCTCACCCATCATCCTTTTCGTGACCCACTTAAATCCTCCTCTTGGCACCATGGTGCCAATCGTGGGGACTCGAGCTTCGTGCCATCCGATTCCTGTATTGATAATAGTAGCCCCGGCTTTCTCTATCTCTTTAGCTAACAGAACGACTTCTTCCCAAGTACTGCCATCTGATACGAGATCAATCATCGACAGTCGGTAAATAATAATAAAATTCGGACCGACTTTTTCACGCGTACGTCGTACAATCTCCAATGGAAAACGAATCCGGTTTTCATACGACCCACCCCATTTATCTGTGCGTCGATTGACCTTGGAAACGATAAACTGGTTAATAAGATAGCCTTCGGAACCCATGATTTCAACACCGTCATAACCTGCGTACTGGGCCAGGGCAGCACAATTAACATAGTCATTGATTGTTCGTTCGACTCCCTCTTCCGTGAGGCCTTTGGCAGGGAAAGGCGAAATTGGAGCCTTTGTATCACTTGCAGAAACATTGTGCGGACTATATCCATATCTTCCAACATGCAGTATTTGGAGGCATATAACTCCGCCCTCCTCATGAACAGCTTTAGTGACAACTTTGTGTTTTTCAGCTTCTTCTTCAGTATTCATGGCAGCACCACCTGGAAGTGCATTACCTTCAAGACTTGGAGCAATGCCCCCTGACACGATTAGTCCGACTTGTCCCCTGGCTCGTTCAGCGTAATATGTAGCCATTCGATCGAATCCATTTGGGATGTCTTCGAGACCTGTGTGCATGGATCCCATAAGCACGCGATTTTTGAGTTTTCGAAAGCCTAGATCTAATGGAGCGAGGAGGTGAGGATATTTAGAAGACATGTCTCAGATTTTATGAAGGTCAAATTTAAAGATTAGGAATTTAAGGTGGACGACTTATAATTGGCATGATGAGCGAACTTCATTTGACCTATTCCATGAGACATCTTTGTAGTTCAGCTTTTTCATGTTAGACTCTCCATTTAAATCATCTAATATGTTGTGTTTTGTAGACGAGAGCGAAGAGGTCATTTCTGCTTTTATTATTTAGTGATTTATATGTTAAAAATATTGGGCAAAGTGCACCGGATGATACCTTCCTTGGAGTGGTTCAAAAATATTTTCAAAATACTTTAATTCGGCGTGAAACGAAAAAGACTTTAAAGAATGGTTTTATCGTCCAGCCTTTTGACAACCATGATTTCCTTACTGACACAGAATTAGAATCGTATCAATAAAGCATTGAGTTGAAAATTTTAGTGGTCAGCCCGGATAAGATCAAAAAAATAACCTCTGCTTCTGTTACAGAACGAGAATTTGAAATGTTGGAAGATATAATATCGGGGTTAACCAATGTTCAAATTGGTGAGAAAAGGTTTATATCAGTGGCCACTGTAAAATATCATATTAGTAAACTTTTAGAAAAAATGAATGCCAGTAATCGAGCAGATGCGTTGCACAAGATTATAAACGTACTTACCTCTTAATTTTTTTTACTGATTAAAATGGAAAATAAAAATTCATAAGACCACGACCTAGATAAAACTCGAAACAAAAAGAAATATGAGTTAATAAGTCAATGGTCCTATTATTTCCTAGAGGGGATAGAAGCAAGCTTGTCAAAAAAGAAGTCATTTAAAAAGACACGATGATTTCTATGCCATTTATCAGATTAGAAACATCAGAATTTTACTACTAAAATTCTAAGTTTAAAATCTGGAATGAGGTTAAAAATAGACGCATATGATGGCACCCATAATTGCAAACGTAATCATCCAATATCCAACATGGATCAATATATATTTAAATGACCGTCTTTCAAAAAGACTATGGATGCCGATCATTGGCAAACCCAACATCAGTCCCAATTCTAATCCATGAATGATGCCATGGCTAAAGGTCCGGTGACGATCGCCATAGGTGGTTAAAGCTTCATTGACAAATTGGCTGATAGCAGAAGTGCTGTCTAGTAGTGCTGGATCTCCTAAAAATAATTGGATTATCGAAGATTGATGAACACTGAATAACGCCAACATATATGCAGCAAATAAACTAAACAGATATGTGAATCCAAAAATCTTTAATTTATTTCCAGCCCTGGCATGTTCTATTGTTATTCCGGCATTGCTGAGCCAGGCTTTGCCAAAGACAGCCGGGTTATACCAGATAGCTCCAGTGACCAACGGAATAAAGGCGCAGATCACTAATATCCACCAATTGGGTTGTTCCATAATTTTTTAATTGTTTCCGTAAATATAGTAAAGTGAGTAGTTTCCAAACCAATTATCACGAAATACGTATTCACAATTTTCTGCTGATGATCAGCACGTAGCAGATGTCGGCGCCCAGGAAAGGAAAAATCCGTCCATAATGATTCTGTAACAAAAAAAAATATGAGTGCGAACTATCACCGAACAACTTCCATTAAGTTAATTTTCAATTTTCAATTTTCAATTTTCAATTTTCAATTTTCAATTTTCAATTTTCAATTTTGAATTGCCCTCCCACACTCTTAAATCCCTGAATGGAAGATCCGCGCAATATGATTTTGTAACTATAAAAATCTGAGCAGGAACAATTAACGAACATCAATCAACGAACAACTTTCATTATATCAATTTATAAACACTTTGCGGCTAAATATTTGATCTTTTAATGCTAAGACAAGAACATAAATATTTGAATGTACTTCAGAGTTTAAAATAACGTATCTGTGCTCGGGATTAGAGTCTTGACGCCAAATTCTCCTTCCACTAAAGTCATAAAGTGTCAATGTGTATTCCTCTTCATTTAAAGTCCTTAGAGGGATTTCAATACCATTGGGAAGATTGACAATGGGAGCCAGTCTGAGTGGGTCAGGAGGAAGCGGTTTTAATTCACTGCATGTTTTTGAATTTATCAATGCATACCGAGTTGTGAAAAGTGTTTGCAGCATTCGGTCGACTTGGCCTTTTGTGAAATAAAACAAACATCGATCATCACGAAAATTCATGAAGTTAGTATCCATATCCTTACTGCCACAAGAAGAGACTTCTTCATCACAAGACCCAAAGTAAGGCCCAAATTGAGACGGCGTATCATCAACTAAATCATCATCGTTGAAGCAACCAGTCTCTGAGCCATATAGGTGAAATACATTGAGGTAGTGACCTATTTCATGCGTTAATGTTCTTCCTAGATTAAAGGGTGAGTCGGTGTCCGGTCTTCGGCCGACGACGGAGAAGTCAAGGATGATTCCATCCGCTTCGGTTTCATCTGGATCATTTGGAAAAGTTGCTTCACCGGTTAGTCCATCAGAGCGAGATCCGATCCATATATTCAGATATAATTCAGTATCCCAGGGACTACTTCCACCGAGTTCACTTTCTTTAATTCTTCTGTCTCCATTTGAAAGAGATGATTGATTAGCTATGTCCGTCTGCTGCGTTTTAGTTCTAATGATACCATTACTAGGATTTCCCTGTGGATCAGTTTTAGCAAGGCAAAATGAAATCCCGGGGGTGCCGACTTTCTTATGAAAACTTTTAGGCAAGTGTTTAGTCAGAGGATTGAGACGATTAAAATCTTCATTAATAACCTCGATCTGGTCTGTCAATACGTTGTCAGGCAAGTTTTCCTCTTCACTATGCCAAACGACGTGAATGACTATTGGAATTTCAATATTCAACCTGGGATATGATGGGGTGGTATTGATTTCTGTTGCATTGGTTGGAATATGTGTTGTGCCACAATGCCTTATTAAGTCCTGGGAAGTCAGAAACGACGAAAATAAAAGAATAAGCCCGGTCAAAATGTTTCGTCTCAAATCGATGGATATAGGTCGGTACTAAGTTAATCATTTCAAAGATGACTGAAGCGAACTCTATTAATTCTTATTCTGAGGTTGATATTTCTTGTCAATTATCCCTTGTTTTTTTGAAGACTGAGTCTTTGTATAAAATGTAATATCACTTTTGAGGCGAATTGACTTGCCCGTCTTTTTCTTAATATGATTAATAATCCTCATATTTGCCGCACAAGTAAAACCATGCGCCAATACCTTGATCTATTAGATCACATTCTTACAAAAGGGGTGTCCAAAAATGATCGAACCGGAACCGGTACGATCAGCACGTTTGGGTATCAGATGCGTTTTGATTTAGCACATGGATTTCCTCTTCTTACTACAAAAAAATTACACCTACGGTCGATTATTCACGAACTGCTATGGTTTATTAAGGGTGATACCAATGTGGGGTACCTAAAAGATAATAAGGTCAGGATCTGGGATGAATGGGCTGATGAGCAAGGTGATCTGGGC
>JAJCYJ010000631.1 GCA_029262975.1 Saprospiraceae bacterium | reverse complement strand
TGCACATTATCAAGTAATTAGAGTTCTTCATGATTTTGGCTATCTAGTGAATAATCAAATGGCAAGTTAACAAACATATAGAGAATTTACTCTTTGATCTATAGAATTGACCAATAATTGTCGATACTCAGTCATCTTTTCAAATAAGTGCATTATCCAGCAAGACAAGTGTTCATTATCACTTCATAAGTGTATAATATGGATTTTTAATCAATTAATAATCTACAAAAACCTGTAGATAAGTCATCGCAAAAATGTATATTTTGGTCTTTTTAGAACCAAACTGCTCAAATTATGAAAAACATAATCTTACTTTTAGTCTGTGCAAATTTTCTCTTCCTAAGCATGACACATGCTCAAACGGTCGAAGTATTACCTACGTTTGGAGCAAATGCTGAAATTCAAATGACAGCTAATCCTGCTGGTGGTAATAACATATTAAGTATGCTTGGCACTAATGAATTCGATAAGAGTTTATGGCGATTAATTTATGAAAAAAATGATCTTACACCACCTGATGGCCCTATCGAATTTGCCTGGGAAGTAGGATTAGGTGCAGGATTTAGTGTTGATCCGCAATTTTTCTCGATCGGCAGATATGATTTCAATTTAGATTTCATATTCAGTCGTGCCGGTTTTGTCATGGACAATCAAACACTCTTCACCGGGATCGGGGAAATAACTCCAGATGCACGATTACATGTTTATAATCTAGATGATTTTGGTGCCACGAAAATTCCTGCTACACTTATCGGACAACATCAAGGCAATGTCGCTTATGGCTACCTTACTGTCGATCAACCAAGCACGGATGATAATGACAATATCGCTAGATTCAGGGATAATGGAGCCACCAAAGTATGGATACAAAGAACTGCAAGTACGTATCAGCTTACGGTCTTCGGTGATGCCTTGGCTAGTGGAGGTGTATGGATCAATTCCGACAGAAAATTAAAAAAGGAGATTCAGGAAATGTCTTCATCCCTGAATGCTATCAAAAAACTCAAACCGTCCAAATATTACTTCAAAAGGGATTCTGAAGCTAATAGTCATCTTCCAGAAGAAGAACAATTTGGGCTTGTAGCCCAGGATTTACAAAGGGTCTTTCCAAATTTAGTCCGAGAATCCGATGAGAAAAATGAAGCCGGAGAAGTGATCGGAAGAATTCAAAGTGTCAATTACATAGGTCTGATTCCAGTTTTAATAGAAGCCGTTCAGGAACTCGATGCAGGTCTTGCCTCTAAATCCGATGAAGTAGCCACCTTGAAAAGTGAAAACGAATCACTCAGAAGCCGACTTGAAAAACTTGAAAAAGCAGTAGCTAAACTTATGGAAAATTAAGCCTCATAAAATTTCTTTTTCTGTCGTCATATTTATTTGCTGTTGCTAAAATAACCAAGTGCGTTATTCTGGAGCATTAATTGGGTACTGTTGATTCCTCCCTTTTAACAGTCAGTTTATGAAGCGTTATCAATAGTTAGGAATGACTGGCCTATTAATAGTGGTGTAGCACAATTTTAGAAGTCGGATTATAAATTGCATTCGTCCGGTCGGCCCGTTCGTACGTCGAGCAATCAATGGAAATCTTAAGAAAGTGTGAAAACTCTGTAACACAGCACGCTGCATAGTCGTCTTTAGACTGACACTGAAGCAGGTGTTATAATCACTATTAGTAACCACTATTAAAAAAGACAACTTATGAAAAGCGTGTTAACTATTCTATTTTCATTTGGCTTAATCTTCCTGCAAGCACAAAATTTCATAGACAAGAATTTTGCTCAATATGAAGATTTTAATGAGACGACTGTCGTACATGTCGCTGCAAAATCCTTTGAATATGCTTCTTACATTATCCCAAGTAATGACGAAGAAGAGATAGCATTAAAAGAATTTGTTGCTTCTGTAAATTCATTAGACTTGATAGCCGTATCCGATTTAGAAGCTGCTAAATCAGAATATAGACGTGGCGTCAGAATTCTCGAAGCAGGATATAAAGAATTGATAAACATAAAAGACAAAGCCAGTCATTATTCATTTTATATTGATTCAAATGACGATATCGTATACGAACTCGTGGGTATAGGAAATGATGAAAATGACTTTTTTGTCGTATCTGTAACCGGTGAAATGAAGCTTGATCTAATTGCATCGATCATATCCAAAATTGATTCGGATGACTTTAGCCCTTTAGCAAAACTGGGTGAATATGATGCTACTCAATTTGAATTATATCCAAATCCAGTTAACTCTTCGTCCAAACTTACTATTGAAATTCCCGATGGTATGATAGGAGGTAGCGGGACAGTCTATGATCTTTCAGGATCAGCTTTAGAAAAATTTGATATTACTGATGTACAACATACATTGAAAATTAACGACCTTTCTCCCGGCACATATGTCATTGGACTTGCGAAAGATGAAATATCGCTTAAAAAGCAAGTTGTAATTGTTCGATAATAACCCTGCTACAGAGCGACAAAATAAATCCTGCATATGTACTATCACATATGCAGGATTTTTTCTTTTGGTGCAACAATTTAACCGATATTAATCTTGACTAAAGCTGCAAGAATAGCTCCTATGACAGGGCCCGCTATCGGAATCCAAGCATATGACCAATCACTACTACCTTTCCCTTTAATCGGTAATAAGGC
>JAJCYJ010000630.1 GCA_029262975.1 Saprospiraceae bacterium | reverse complement strand
TATCTGCACATCCATTTGGCCACGGTAATAATAAAACTTATCAATAAACATCGACCCGTCTGTAAGCAATGTAGTTTCATAATGGTCCATCTTGTACGTGTCGCAGGTCATTTTGCCTTCGATCTGAGAATAAGAACACCGGCTTATTGTGCTGGGTAGTTTGCTGGCCTTCGGATAGTGTTTCACTATTACAGAAGGCGTCCACTTCTTTATTCTTTCCTTTGACCATTCACCAGCCGAATCAATCGCTTTTGTTGCATCGCAATGATACTCAACGGCCTGTGCGTTCCCGGCCATCAAAAGAAACGCTAAAATCAGAAGAGCCTTTTTCATTTTTCCTCCTTACAAGGCCAATTGGATCGAATCGAGTGGGACATCAAACCAACTGCAGTAGACTTTAAATATTGGTCCCGTATTTCTGGATTCAAAAGAAGGTAATAATTTACTAGGTTGGTCTTAACTTGCCCTGCAGTCACATTGGTAGGGAGACAAGTTTTAGGCAATATATTTTTATCCCCATCTTTCCAAGGATAAACCCGTGGGTCCTGAATTAAATTATTTAAATCCAAGTATCCAGTAATATAGCCAAGACAAATCCCTTGAAATACCTCATCCTTCGAGCTGCAGTATCCTAGTAATTGGGCGCCGGTCATGCCAGCAGCTTGAGTATTATTTGCAATCAATAGAAACCCTAAAATTAATATTATTCTTTTCATGCTTCCTCCACATGATCTACAACTTTGATTTTGAAAGATGTCCAAAACTTACCAATTATTGACATTTTCGGCAAGCTGAAATAGAGTACGGCTATCCAAATACCCGTAACAGGAGGGCTTACTATGAAAAGGTTGATTCTTGTTCTTGCTATCCTTCTATTCCTTCCGGTCCTTGCCTCTCCTCAATCAACTGGACAGATAACTCCTGAGCAAGCTCAAACGGAATTAGATAAGAGGAAATTGGATAAATTTTTGAAAGCTAAATCATTCAAATGTAATTTTGAGAATGGATATTTCGCTTCTTGGGAAAATGGCAAACTTAAATCTAAGGCTACAAGCGATACTGTGAGCCTCATATTTGACAGCGTTGACCATAAAAAGCAAACCGCCAGGATGAGCGGAAATCAGGGTGCCGTTGATATTTTTGTAAATACAACTTTTGGTGGCATCAATCTTATTGAGATAACCGGGGCAGGTAGTTTTATAACCACTACTATCTATATGCCATCCGCAAAAGATAATATAGAAGATCAGTTTTTCGCTGTTCACTCCAGGCATATTGCTCCTTTTTTAGATCTACCAATGTCATCTCAATATTATGGTCAATGTAAAATATGGGATATAAATCGGTAGCTAATATCAAGCGGGCGAAGCAGTGACTGAGAGAAAAGAGAAGTTCTCATGAGGAGACCTAAAGTATTTAAGGTAGCTTTATCTATCAGCCTGGTAAGCATGGTAATTATCCCTTCTTTTGCCTTAGGCCAAGTGATTACTTCTTGTGGTGCTTCTAAGGGGTATTCATATTTTTTTGAAGGAGGCATAGTTCCAAAAGATAAATCTGGATGGGCCGAAGATGCTATATCAAGAGGGAATATTATTTTAGTTTTGGAAGAAAATGGAAAAGAACTAAATATTTATTATAAGGACGCCTTAACAACCAAAAGTGCAAAGGAAAATGGTGGAGAGTTGCTTTTAATGTATGCCGAGGAGAATCTTAAAACAATTATAATATTAGTCCATTTTCCTGGCAAGGGGACAATGGAGCATTTTATGTTTAGGTTGGATACAAATGGAAATGGGAGTGTTGTCTGGGGAACGGACAGAGCAACCAGCCGTTATGCTAAAGCAAGTCTTTTTAAGGCAAGTTGCTCCAAGTGAAATCAGATGATTTTTTCATTTACCCAATTCTTATTGGGCTTTCAAAGTCCAAATTTTAATATCTAATCTGTAATGCCCAACAACATCCTTTAATCTCTCTAAGTGCGCTCGGCTACTGTTCCCATTCATTAACAAAACAACCCCAGCTTTCTTCCCTGTTTTCATCGAATAATATAGGGCCTGCCCCACGGCTTCCGCCCACTTATTTGAAAAATCAAACTCAACGGCGTATTCATCTGTAAGGCAATCTACTCTGGCCCCATCATCCAGGTTGTATTCAGCCGTCCCCTTCCATTTCATGCAAATCACATCTCGATAATAGGATTCTCCTTTTTTTACATTTTCCGGTTCCCTTGGAGTTGGCTTAACAGGGACTTCTTCAGGACCCCACAATGTAGGGGATGTTTCGGATGGCTTTGGTGCTGGTTCAGGATCAGGCCACCCAGATATTCTGGGTCTTCCCCTTTCGCAAAACTGGTTGTCCGGGCATTGGGAGCAATGGCCTGTATCCCCACAGGTATAAGATCCACTGTCTGAAGGGCAGGAGTGCCAGCGGTGACAGCCGGAGCGGTGGGCATAAGAGAATGAAGAGGCCCACAGAACCAGGGAAATCAGTAGGGTTAAAGTTGTGGCCGACTTCCACATGACCTACCTCTTTGGTTTATGAAGATAGCCAAACCCTACCAATTATTGACATTTTCGGCAAGCTGAAATAGAGTGCGGGTATCCAAATACCCTTTAGGTTTTGATTATGGCCAAACATAGAGACTATTTAGTAATAGGTGCTGCGCTTATCATATGCCTAATGCCATCTTTAGCTTATGCGGGGTCAGCCGACAATATAAATAAGGTAACAGCGCCAATAGCTATAGCTTTAGCGCTTGTCTATTTAACACGTCGAAGGGCTATCGGGGGTTGGCTATTTTATTACTACCTACAACTATTTGGCACGTTCATAATAACTCTTGCTTTGATTCCTTCATATTTAAACGAACTTAATTCAGAAGGCTGGGAGAATGCTAATTTATACGCCCTATTCGTAATTTCCACAGTTCCAATACTCCTCATAAAAATATTGGAATTCTTCTTTGCGGCTAGGCTTCTTGTTAAATCAAAAAGGAACTTGAAGAAT
>JAJCYJ010000629.1 GCA_029262975.1 Saprospiraceae bacterium | reverse complement strand
CAAACTCCAAAGAACCAAGGAAAACCCAAGCTCAAAATTCCAAAAAGGATTAACATAGCCGGCATTTTTGCTGCTTTTTGAAGAAGTAAACTGGAATGTTCTCGCGCATCTTCTCCTCCAATCGTTTCACTCACAGCCTGTTTAAATTCAGTGTCACTTTTATATTCGATCCCAACCATGGCCTGAAGTCTGGAGGCGTCCGGAACTTCTGTCATTTCGGTTATCGCTTGTTCTGAAATCGAATAACGTGCATTGTTAAAACCATAAGAACACAATCCAAGACTAAGGATGATCCATACCATACCCCAAATCACCATGGGTCTTCTTCCGATTTTATCAACTATCATCAATGAAAGAACCGTAAATGCCACGCTCGTTAATCCAATCCAAATCGCCTGCATAAATGCAGCATCTCTACCTATACCAATTTGCTCGATGACTGTTGGTGCATAAAATAATATGGCATTAATACCTGTTGATTGTTGGGCAATGGCTATAGTAATCGCAATGATAAATATGATCCTCATTGGTTTACTAAATATTTCTTTTAATTGAGAACTGATTGAAAGATCATAGGTAGTTTGTCCAAGACTGAGTTGCATATCTTCTATGTGCTTTGGAATCTCTTGACTTGGTAAAATTTTCACTAAGGCTCTTTTTGCCTCTTCAATTCTTCCCTTATAAACGAGCCAAGAAGGACTTTTTGGAATTAGAAATAGAAAGCCAAACCATATCAGAGCAAAGATGATTTCAGAACCTAACATCCAACGCCAGGCATGATCCGCTATGCCCAGATCTGCTACCCAATCTGCATCAGAACCAGTAAGTTGTAAAATCAAATAATTAATGAAGTATGCAGCAGACAGACCGACAACAATATTTATCTGGGTCATGGAAACGAGCTTTCCCCGTAATTCCGGTGGGGCTATTTCCCCGATATACATAGATGCCAGGGTAATAGAACTAAATGCCAGCCCTCCTAAAAAACGAGCAGCTACCAAAGTCCAATAGGATGGTGCCCACGCTGATGACACGGCTGATATCAAATAGAGAGAAGCAATAACCTGTAATGTTTTTTTTCTGCCTATGGCATTACTTGCCCACCCTGCCAGAGGAAGAGCAATAAAAACACCCAACCCCGGAGCACTAACTACTGTTCCCAATTGTAAATCCGTGAGGCCAAATTCCTGAACTAAATAATTTACGGTTCCGGAAATCAAAGCTGCATCAAGGCCAAAAACAAATCCTCCTATAGCAACAATCGTGGCATATGTAAATGCATTTCGTCGGTAGTTCATTTTGTCTATTGTCTTTCGTATTCTAATTTATGTCGATTCTCTCCAGTTTGAAATTCCAATATTACAAAGAGCATCATCTTATATTTTCCATCCTTCACAATCATCTTCTACATTCCAGATTTTCTAATTTCTATGTCATCAATAAAAAATCTGGCAGCTTTTATATCCGGTACATCTTCTTTTCTAATTTCTATTTTGAATTGATCAGTGGGACTCGAATTAGCAGCTTTAGTAAATTCGTGTTCAATGGAGATCCATTTATTTCTTTCTAACCCACTGAGATCAATAGGTATTTCCAGTTTAGGATTTTCAAATGATAAATACATTTTCTTGACATCACGTCCCTGCTTTTTGAATACTTTCAAGGTCAATGTGTAATCGCCGGCAGGAATATCGACAGCACCTTCGGGGGATATCACTATTATTTTTTCAGTTTCCAGTTTTTCATTTTTTCCAAAACCGGCAAATTCTAAACTATTTACTCCAGTGACATAATCACCCTCTTTGATAACAAAGTATTTAGCTGAAGCTGTATCAAACAACCAAAACTTTTGATATTCATTCGGTACAGAGCTTTCAGGGACCATCTTTAGTGGTCGGGGATTTTCTTCAAATAATATTGGCCCTTCAAAGCCATAAAATTGAGGTGCCAGGAGATTGTCATCAGGTTTTTGCCAAACCCGCATATATTCAATTTCGAAATCTGAAGGAAGTTCTTCTTTATGAGGCACCCCAAGCCATTTGAAAACTTCAGAATCCAACCAAATTTCCATCGGATTATTCAATACCCAATCTGTTCCTAATTCATCCTGGGTGACGTGATAAGTCATTTTGCCATCACGATAAACTTTCAAGTAATCTTTACCCCATTCTGCAGCATAGACATGAAATTCATCGGCTGTTCGATATGGTAAGTTTTTCTCATCAAGACCAAAAGCCTTTGTCGGTCTGACTGCCGGAGGGCTCCAGTCGTGAACTGCCGTTCGGACTGAATTTTCACGGATAGTGCCATCCTTTATCTTCGGATTTCCCATTTGTTCATAGATGTCCAACTCCTGTTCATAACCGATCGCCCAAAACGCACCTGTCATGTTGGAGTTGCCCACTTTGGATTTAACTTCCATATAACCGTATAAAAACCGCTTATTGGTAAGTACAGCCGCCGTAGTGACAGGTAAGGGTTTTCCCTCAAAGACTCCATAAGCATCGTTATTACTACCATCGGCGTAACTCTCCTTTATAAATTCATAGTCAGGTTCCCACTGTGTCCTAATTTTGAGTTTGCCATCCTCCACGATGGCGTTATGGGGAACGAACTGCGAAGGCGCTCTTCCTTTCCATATATAATAATCACCATTCTGTCCCTCAATAAACCATTTGTTTGGATCTAATCGATCACCTTCAAATTCATCGCTTAATTCTTCATTTAGTACCCAACCTTCCGAATTATCTGTATCAGATAATGGGACTGGTTGGGAAGATGAATTGGGTACATTAGATTCTTTAGTTGGCTGGCAACTAGAAGAAAACAAGAACATCAGTCCTATCAATATGAGGAAACTTTCCATCGATATATTAGTCATAGTATGATTCATTTATAGCGTATTTTAAAGAATGGACTTGTCCCATATCACGGGCATGAACACAGTCATTTCCGCCTGTTCTCGATTACTCCAGGCAAAGTATGGAACTAACTGTGTATTATATTTTATCCATTTTGGTTGTTCAATAGATTGATACATTCCGTTAACATCACTTTTTCGTAAGAATAAATTTGTCTGGAGCGTCGTAATGCCACCCAAGAATTTAGGCTGATGTTTGACTTCTAACTTTTCATTTCCAGAAATATAGACATCAAGAATATTAGTGTCTTTCGGTAAGTCGGGCGACTCAATGCAATAGACTACTGGTCCACGCTTTACGGCTACCTGATTGCGAACTTCCTCGATTCTGGGATGACCTTCGACTAACTGCACGTCCATTGGCATGTCCAGTGTGATAATATCCCCAGCCTTCCATTGTCGGGATATTTTAGCAAAAGTACCTGGGGTGATG
>JAJCYJ010000628.1 GCA_029262975.1 Saprospiraceae bacterium | reverse complement strand
ACCTGGTGAGCCAGTAAAGGACCAGGTTGATCAGCCCGATATTATTAATGAAGAAAAATTCTATGGTATGCACCGCCACTTTACAGATGGCAGTTCTATTCTCATGTGGGGAGGTGGCGTAAAAAAAGGTTTTGTATATGGTAAAACCTCCGATGAACGCCCCTGCTCATCCATTGAAAATCCGGTTGTTATTGATCAGATTCATCAGACAATCTATCATGCAATGGGAATTCATCCGGAAACAAATTATAACATTGAAGGAAGACCTTTTTATACAACTCCCGATGGACAGGGGCAACCCATTCTCGATCTATTTGGATAATATATGGTGTCTTGACGACATGGTGATATACCCGTATTTATAGTAATTCCAACGTGCCTTAAGTGTTAATAGATAAATTTGATTCGATACTTTTACCATTATGAAAAATGTTTTACACATTATTCTTTATACCCTTCTGTGTGCGACTGTTACACACATTTTTGCTCAAGGCAAAAATGCAGGTATTATCGTTACAGGAAAGGTAGTCGATGCTGGATCAAGCCAACCCCTCTCCTATGCAACCATACAGATCTATATAGTAAGTACAAAGATATTGACGGGAGGTGGAATATCTGATGAAGAAGGAAATTTTCAGATAGAATCAAGTCGAGGATCATATTTTGCCGTCATTGATTTTATGGGATACGAATCCTTACAAACAGATAATTTCACGATAGATCCAGATCGGTCAATCTTTGATCTTGGTACAATTGAAATAACTGTCTCGTCATCGATTTTGGAGGAGGTAACAATAACTGCTGAAAAAAGTACGATGGAATTCGCTCTGGACAAACGAATTTTCAATGTTGGAAAAGATTTGGGAAATGCAGGAGGCTCAGCCGCTGAACTTTTAAATAACATTCCATCCGTGATAGTGGATGTAGAAGGAAATGTAAAACTCAGAGGAAGTGGAAATGTAAGATTATTGATAGATGGAAAGCCCTCGGGCCTTGTGAGCTTCAAAGGAGGAAGTGGTTTGCGACAATTACAAGGGAGCTTGATCGAAAAAGTTGAAATTATTACAAATCCATCAGCACGTTATGAAGCGGAAGGAATGGCCGGTATCATCAATATCGTTTTGAAAAAAGAACGTAAAAATGGATTTAACGGATCTTTTGAAGCCACGGCAGGTCACCCAGTAAATCTTGGTCTTGCAGCCAATCTCAATTACAGGCATAAGAAAGTCAATTTTTTCTTCAATTATGGTATGAACTATAGAAGAATC
The DNA here is from genome assembly GCA_029262975.1 of Saprospiraceae bacterium. Lineage (GTDB taxonomy): Bacteria > Bacteroidota > Bacteroidia > Chitinophagales > Saprospiraceae > JAJRXG01. The sequence goes on along the minus strand of JAJCYJ010000628.1, from coordinate 9,865 downwards.
CCAAGTATCACCAGTACGTATCAAGAAGTATTTGCCGATGGTCTTACATATGTCTCTGAACAAAATTATGATGGAGAACATGTAGGTCTCTTCAATAATGCGCGGGGTGGAATGGATTACTATATAAACGAAAAAAATATTTTCACTGCTTCTTATATGTACAGTCGAAGTAATGGCAAACGACTGACAGATCTATATTATAATGACTATCTTAAAAGTGACCCTAACGCTATAACCAGGACACATCGAACACAGGATGAAGATGAAGTTGAGCCCATTGCTGAATATGTGTTGAGTTATAAAAAATTATTTAGTCAGAAAGATCGGGAATTAAATACAGAGGTTCGATATTTCGATCATTGGGAAGACTCGGATCAAATATATACGCAGGAAACAACCCTGGATGATGGTTCTCCCGGTGAAAAATTTACCCAAACCGCCCCCAATGATGAAACCGAAAAGCAACTGATCATTCAGATCGATTATATACACCCTTTTGCATCCGAAGGAAAGTTTGAAGCAGGTCTAAGAACGAGTTTTCGAGACATGACAAATGATTATGTAGTCAATGACGTAGGTACGGATGGAACTGAAATTCCTATCCCAGGGCTCGATAATAAGTTTGTTTATAAAGAAAATATTAATGCGGTTTATGGGATAATTGGAAATAAAACCAATCACTTTTCATATCAATTCGGTTTGCGAACAGAGTGGACAGACATTGAAACAATCCTTGAGGAAACTGCCAAGAGTAATCCCAGAAATTATGTGAACTTCTTTCCAAGCACTCATTTTACGTATGACTTACCGAAGGATAATGCCATCCAGTTAAGTTATAGTAGACGTGTAAGGAGACCTGTTTATAACGAGCTTAGTTCTTATGTAACCTATTCTGATAACCGCAACTTCTTTAGCGGTAATCCAGATCTCAATCCTGAATTTAGCGATGTTTTTGAATTGGGGCACATTAAATATTTTGAAAAAGGATCTTTGGCTTCCTCGATCTATTACAGAATAACAGATGATAAGATAGAACGAATCAGGACAGTAGATGATCAGGGATTTTCTAAAACTTTTCCAGAGAACTTACTGAATGAAATAGCTTATGGAGCAGAGTTTTCTACGGCTTACAAATTGTATAATTGGTGGAAACTCGATTTGAATTTTAATTTCTTTCATTCTAAAACTGATGGTGGCAATATTGATTCAGAATATATCAGTGAGACTAATAGTTGGTTCGCAAGACAGACCTCAAGGTTCACACTTGCTAAAGATTCATATTTACAATTACGCTTTAATTATGAAGCTCCTCAAAACATTGCCCAGGGAAGAAGAGCGTCTATTTACTTTCTAGATATTGCTTTAAATAAGCCCGTATTTAATGGTAAGGGAACACTTACATTAAATATTATTGATCTTTTTAATAGCCGTAAATTTCGAACTATCACTAATGGAGAAAACTTTTTCGCAGATAGTACCCGACAGCGAAACAGAAGACAAATTAATCTGACTTTAGGATACAAGATTAATCAGGGCAAGTAGCTTTTTATAAGAAATATAAAAACCAAATTCATTGTATAAGAAATTTTATATCTCAATAATATGCTCAATTATGGTTCAGTCTGTGATGTGTCAGGATCATACCAAAACTTTCCTTTTTGTAGGTTCTTATACAGAAGGTCAAAAAGGAGATGGTATTCATGTTTATGACTTCAAAAACGAAGACGGGGCCTTATCTGAAGTTGCCAAGATTTCTGATATCGTAAATGCCTCCTATCTGGCCCTATCTCCAAATGGTCAATATCTTTACACTTGTTCTAAGACCAAATTAGAACGTGATGGCAGTGTTTCTTCATTCAAGATCGATACAGTTAGTGGTAGACTTACCTTTATTAATGAACAACCCTCAGGAGGAAGAAATCCCGTACACATTAACACAGACAGAGGAAACGAATATGTAATCAATGCTAATTTTACGGATGCAGGTTTGGCTATTTATAAAATCAAGGAGGGCGGAGGACTGGCACCTTTTAGTCAGTTAATGGAATTCTCAGGTAGTAGCATTACTAAAGGCAGGCAAGATGAAGCCCATTTGCATTCGACCATTTTCTCTCCGGATGGGCACTATCTTTTGGCAATGGATTTAGGTACTGACATGATCCATACTTTCGAATTTGATGTCGAAAGCGAGGACAATTTTGTATCAATGGAGCATTCATCAGTTAATAAAGTCATCGGGAGTGGACCGCGCCATTTTGTTTTTCATCCCAATAAATTATATGGCTATTGCATTAACGAAATTAATGGAACTATATCGAGCTATCTATATGAGGATGGGATGTTAACACCTAATGGCGTAGTATTCTCTTATTCCCGCCGATTAGATAAGTATCAGTCTGCTGATATTCATATTTCTCCTGACGGGAGATTTTTATATGCTTCTAATCGAGGAGATGATGAAAATTCCATTTCCATTTTTGGGATCAATGAAATAGACGGAACTTTGCAAAAGGTCGGTCACACTTCGACCTATGGTATTCATCCCAGGAGTTTTGTTATTGATCCATCTGGAAACTATCTTTTAGTAGCTAATCAAATTACCGGAAATATTGTAATCTTTAGAAGGAATAAGGAGTCCGGGCTGTTGACGAAATTGGAACACGAAATTCAATTAAAAGCACCAGCCAGTTTGAAAATGAGAACTTACCAGAAAGAATAAAGCTCTCCTTTTTATTTGGCAACCTAAATTGTCAACTTACTGTGTAAAGTGTTTCCCGAAGATATCAACGATCTAAACTGCTTGTGGCACAATATAGGGATATCGATACTTCCTGGTCAGCATCATATCCGCCTCCGAATTATCAATAAACTTTTCAAACTCTCCATTAAATCTCAACGTCTCCCCAACATTATAAGCGATATTGGCAATCAAGGGGAGGACTGTCGACATATGCCCCACTTCTACTTCACAATTAAGATCATGACGATTTTCGGAACGAACGGCATCAATGAAATTTGCAAAATGCCCTTTACTATCCGGGGCAGCTCTAAAGCTTTGATCACCACCTATGGCCGCCGTCTCATTCATTTCTGATCCTGCAAAAGGTTCTTTTTCTCTTCCCTTGTATGCTTTCCAATTTCTACCATTTACTTCCATCCAACCATCTGTTCCATAAAACAAGTTTCCAATCTTTACGTCAGAATTAGCCTCAGCATTTGTATATCTACCTCTTGTTTCAAACTCCAGAATTTTGCCGTCTTCATATTCAAAAACAGACATTTGCGTATTAGGTGTTTCCTGAGAACATTCCTTTGGAGAAATACCAAATATTCCACCCATGGATTGTACTTTGACCGGATGCTTTTTCATATTAAGACCCCATCGGGCTATATCAAATTGATGAGGCCCTTGGTTTCCTGTATCACCATTGCCTGTAGCCCAATGCCAATGCCAGTTATAATGCCCTTTTAATTCATTATAAGGGCGATATGTGGCTGGCCCCAACCATAAATCGTAATTTAAAGTGGAGGGAGGTGCACTATCTTTTACTATTCCAAAAGAATCTCTTGGTTTGAAGCACATACCTCGAGCCATAAATACGTCACCAATACCACCGCTATGCAAAAATTCCATGGCCTGCATAACATTACTTATCGATCTGTTTTGAAATCCTACTTGTACAATCCTTTTATACTTCCTGGCCGCCTCTACCATTTTTCGACCCTCCCACACATTGTGAGAGCTCGGCTTTTCGACGTATACATTTTTCCCAGCCTGGCAAGCCCAGATTGTTGACAGCGCATGCCAATGATTTGGAGTGGCAATTATGACCGCGTCAATTTCTTTGTCTTCAAATACCTTTCGCATATCTGTCTCGGTACCGGGTTTATTGCCTTCTTGATTATCAGATGCTATTTTCACCCTGTCTTCCAACAGTGACGAATCAACATCACATATCGTCTTAACAGTAACACCATCTTTATACATCCCGGTAAAGCTATTCAACAACCCCTTTCCTCTGCCCCTGATTCCGATAGAACCCAATATCACCCGGTCATTGGCTCCGATGATATTTCTATAAGATGAGGCAGAAAATGCATTCGCCCCAAAAGCCATTCCTGCAGTACCTATTGCTGTCTTTTTTATAAATTTGCGCCTGTTCGTCATTACATTTATTTTATATTTTAAATTTCCTTTGTCAAACTTCTAAGTTATGAAAACTAAATTATTATTCCCTTTTGCACGGTAAACTATAAAGTATTCCAATTATTCTTTCTGCATAAAGGACTTAGATAATTCTTCAATTTCCTGTATTGTGGGATCTTTAGAGAACACTGCTAATCTGTATCTGAAAGTTGCTGATTCGCTTTTATTCAAAATGAAATTCAACTCCAAGTCTCCATTAGAGAAAATCTTTTGTCCTAATGTATTCGCTGCAAATAATCCATATGTCCGGGCATGCCAATGCGTAGGGTATCCCGGGTTTTGCGGGTGGTCAAATATTACAATAGCAACATGCTCTCCTTTTAATGTTCCTGAAAGTTTCATCCAATTGGCCCGGGTACCCCAGACAGCTTCACCTTCTACACCTGTACTGCTTACATAATGGCCCGATACATTTGAGTTATCAGGTGCTTCGACTTGTATTATTTTACCGTGAGCATCCGATACTTTAAGTGATTTATTATTTGGTAGTTCTAATTCACGCGTTACACGGATGCCAAACATGCCTTCTTTGTTATCCGTAAATGTCACTTTATCAACCTTCGCTGTTAAAGTAGTTTTACGGTCAATGATTCTTGCATCAGCTGTGGCACTAAATTTGAACTCGCTTAACTCCTCCAGAAGTGTTCTGCACACATAGTCATTCCATTTAGAATAAACCTCCAATACACCTTCTTCGCCCCCTTGTGTGCTCAATACACTCTGATGTTTGATACTTCCATATTCTTTCAATTTGTCGCTGGAGATAGCATCAGAATTATTCCAGAAATCCAATCCATTGACATCACCATAATTAAACCAAATTCCAACATGATGTGGATGGTCAACACGTTCCCCTTTTTTGACTTTTAAGGGAAAACTTCTTGTGACTTCATTTCCTCCCGGAGATACTACTGGCCATAAGACCGGCTTTTTTATTTGATTCGGATAGATATATGAAGTAAAAAATTCCCCATCCACCAGGACATCTACTTTCTGTGCTGCTACATCAGATACAAGCTCTATGTTCAGTTTCTTTTGTGCGAGCATATTGGCACTCATAATTATAATTGTAACAAATAGTAAAATCTTCATAGTTCTGCAATGTTTATATTGCGAAAATCAATAGCCATATTTCTATTTGGATGTAGTTGTAATCCTATTGGGCCATGATCAATAATATCTTCGGACATAAAGTCAAGAATCTCCTTTTCATTTAACCACACCTTATATCTGTTTCTTATTACTTCAACCTTTAGTGTATTCCAATCTTCTACCTTAAGGAGCTGGCTCACACCACTAGCCTCAACAGGATAGCCCTTTCCAGAAATATATATAGAACCCGTCATATCGCGATTCAGTGACCCGGAGTTACCTATTTGAACTTGTTGCTTATCCGATCGTAAAAAAATACCGGAATCGACGGTGCCATACCCCATTCGAAATTCTAATTGTATTATAAAATCCTTGAACTCTTTTTCTGTCCAAAGTATGGATCCTTTTTGATCAGGCCCGCTTTGAGCAGATAGGATACCGTCAAAAGCAGTCCACCAGGTATTATTTTCTGGCACAATCCATCCAGCCAGGCTTTCACCGTTAAACGCACTTTTAATAGATGGAGTTTGGGCATGACTTAACTGGTAAAAAAAGATTACAGTAAATATAAATACAGAATAAATTTTCATAGTTTATAATTTAGCCCAAATTGTCATCCAAAATATTAGAGGGTTCCAGATTTTTTATCAAAATTTCCAACCACGATTAATTATCTTGCTTTGACTAACCAAGACTTTGTTACCCTATGACTATATAATTACTCACGGGTGTCCATTTCAATTATTACATTTGGTATAAGTGCTTAAACAACAAGAAGTACATGGCTTATAAATTTTATGTTTTAAGCGCCTAACAAGTTATCTAATTATTATCAATTCTTATACTTATTATTGTATTTTCCCTGCTCATTAAATCCATCGAAATTTCTCATTGGAGAATATCGCGGATAGCTATCGAAGATCTGACTGCCAAACATCCTGGGATCTCCTTCTTTTCTCAATTCATGATCCAGTTTTGCGCGTAAATCTTCTCTGATTTTACTATATGCCGGATTGGCCGACAAATCATATAGACATTCAGGGTCACTTTTAATATCATACAATTGCTCCATAGGTCGCTTCTCAAAGGCAAGTTCAAAAAGTAGCCTATCTCTTTCTTCGATATGCTGATTCATCATAAATTTCTTAGATGGCGACCCGTCTATGTCATGATATCCAGGATAAATAGGTCTATAACCGTCCACTTGATTCCGTGTATCATTTTCCTTTGTCTGTGGTGCCGGATCACCCGCAGGCCAGCGCCCGGGGTAATAATTTTTAACAAATAAATATTCCCTTGTCCTAATGGCCCTCGAAGGATATCCTAAATTATCAGGTCGTGCATGGGTATGTCTTTCACGTCCTGTCAATACAAAATCTCTTATAGGATATTCAGAATTTTCAGAATACAAAATAGGTACAATACTTTTTCCTGTCATTTCAGGGATATTTTCTACTCCAGCTATTTCAAGAAACGTAGGAGCGAGATCAATCAAGCTTACCAATTCGTTTGAAATTTCCGGTTGCTTAATTACTTTAGGCCAGGAAATGGACAATGGAACATGTGTTCCATATTCCTGCAAGTTTGCTTTAGCATAAGGAAATGGCATACCGTTATCAGCAGTCACTACAATGATCGTATTGTGCAATTGTCCGCGCTCTTCTAAGAGCTCCAACATTTTACCCAGATGCTGATCAAAATATTCGATTTCAAGTCCATAATCAAGAATATCATTTCTTGTAACCACATCGTCAGGAAGAAAAATAGGAACAACTGCATTTTCTAATTTCATTCCTGATCTTAGACCCGACCCAAATTCATATCCGCGATGTGGTTCGCGACTGCCATACCAGAAGAAAAAAGGTTTATCCGCAGGCATCTCTTCGATGAAGGCTGCAAAGTTTCCAAAGTAATCATTAGAATTGATGCCAGAAGCTGGTACTGATGAGACAATTTTTTCATTATATCCAGGACCTACGGGATTTCGATGCCAACCACTTATTTCCCAATTTCCCGGACCCCATGGCTTCCCGGTGTACCCCAACTTATATCCAGTGGACTCCAAAAGATCTGTAAAGACTTGAAACTTTCTTGGAAAAGAGCTGGCATGCGTTCCTGCCTCTTCCAATTGCCAGATATTTTTACCTGTCAATATAGCAGCCCTTGAGGGGCTGCATTGAGGTGCGGCTACAAATGCATTGGTGAACAAAATTCCATTATTTGCAACACGATCAAATGCAGGTGTACTAATTGCAGAAAAACCATAGATGCCTGCATGAGGAAAGGACTGGTCATCGGCAATCGCAAACAGAATATTGGGCAAATCTCTTTTGTCTCCTTCCAGCTTTACAGTTGAATCGCAACTCAGGAGTATGACCAATAGAGTTACAATTATTCCACTTTGGAGACTTCGAAGTTGGAAACACATACCCTCTAATTTAGATGATAGGATTATTGAAAATTAGAATCTTTCCTATTAATAATATAACCCATCCTTCGATTTAAATAGCTTGCTTGATTGAATATTGCACGTTTGATTCCTGCTTATCATTCCAATTGCTTTAACAACATGATCATTTGATCAGCATATCGTTGTCCCAATAATATGGTACTATTGGAGTCAAAGTGAACACCATCTATTACCATTGTACCTACGCTGGATACGAGACCTGTATAATTTATAAAATCAGGAAGATTAAGTAACATTCTATTAAAATTTTCTGTTTTCTCCGTTTCATAAATCTGGCCTGCGACAAAAGGAAGATTGGGTTCATCAAACTCCTCTCGAAGTGCATTTATCAAAATTTCAATTCTCGATAAATACACTGCCATTCTGATGGGATCATTATCGCTCTCGCCTTGATGCCAAAGGACTCCCTTTAACTTCCCAAATTTCAATGCCTCTTTGGTTCGTCTGACTGCTTCTTTATAGAACCGTGTACCTGGAAGCCATTGCACAATTTGAGTTCCTCCTTTCGCATTGACGACTAATCCGATATCTCTTTCCGAACGATGAGATATCATGGATGAAACAAAAGAATATGCCGGGCCTAATCGTTGCATGCCTATCCTCTTTCTGATCGTAGAGAACCGATTCAAAGGATTAGTCGCTTCAACCCAACGTCCATCTTCTACCTCGGCATAAAGAAAAGCCCCTGCTACAGACAGACTATCTTCTTTCCTTATTTCAGCTCTTCCGGCCATATTTGACTGACCAATGACGAGGTAGATATCCAGACTCCCCGGATTGATTTTTATTTGCCCGGTCATGGAAATTGAAAACAGGAAGGACATGGACAGCAGTATAGCAATTAAATTCTTGTATCTCATAGCACTTAATTTTTTAGTATATCAATTTTCTAACTGAGAGATAACTGACATCTAGAAAATACAATTCTAAATGTCTTCTGATTTTAATACTGATTATAATTTATAAAATTCCTCCCATCCTTTGCGTGGTTGCCCACCTGCAAGTAATAAGTTGGCTAAAGGATTATTGGTAATTTGTTTTGTTTCTCTATTAAAAATCAATTTTGAATTAAGGCGCTGTGCCAACACACCCAAGGTAAAAACCTGGCTTAAGGGGCCTGCTATATCAAATGAAGAACGGCATTTTTCTTCCCCTTTGCATGAAAGTAGAAAATTTGCAAAATGATTAGATGTACTTTCCGGTACGTCGGGCAAACTGGATGCCATTTCTTTAGCTACATCGGGAGGAATGATTTCCAATTCGCTGCCATGAGAGCCTCCTTTAAAATTTAGTTCTTTACTATAAATAATTTTGCCAGGATTCAACTTGGCAGGTTGTAATTGACCGTCGCTAGGTGGCGGAATATTAGGATCAAGTTCTGAAACACCATATCCTTCAGGAACAGCCGGAATATTATCCACTCCGTCATACCACGTCAATTCAACAGGAGGCATACCACCACGGCTTGGAAATTTAAATAAAAGTGTAGTGGACATGGGAAAAAAGAAAGGATTGTGCCCATCTATTCTTACCGGGTCTACTTCATAAGGTAATCCTAAATTTAGAAACTCATGAACAGTATCCATCGTATGAGCTCCCCAATCGCCGAGAGCACCCATACCAAAATCATACCAGCAGCGCCATTGTCCATTGACATAATCTTTATGGTACTCATGATTATTTGCTGTGCCCAGCCAGGTGTCCCAATCAAGTGTAGTTGGAAGAGGCTGTCCATCCGGAAATTTTGTCATCCCAGGATCCCATGAATGCCATCTTCTTTTATTATTCATATGTGCAGTGACGGCTGTGACATCTTTTATAATCCCAGCTTTCACCCAGGTTTTAAATTGAAAATAATTTGCTTCAGAATGCCCCTGGTTGCCCATTTGAGTAACTACATTATATTTCTCCGCTCCGGACATCATTAGTTCTACTTCGTTAAAAGTCCTGGCCATCGGTTTTTCTACATACACATGAATACCCAGAGACATAGCAAGCATCGTTATCGGAAAATGAGAAAAATCAGGTGTCCCGACACTGACAGCTTCAATCTTATCGCCCATTTTATCAAACATTTCCCTGAAATCCTGAAATCT
>JAJCYJ010000627.1 GCA_029262975.1 Saprospiraceae bacterium | reverse complement strand
CCTTTGCCATTATTAATATATAATCGATCAATTAGAGCTGAAGAACTTTTGGGAAATTCATTGCCTCCACTGGCTACATATATGTCTGTATCCCCATCTCCATCTGCATCAAAACAAGCACAATCTACATCCTCAGAGATTATATCTTTAAATAACATTTCTTCAGATGTTTTTTTAAATTTATTTTGGGCATTCTGCAAATATATTGCCCCAGTTTGATCTTTGGCTCCACCTACATAAAAATCTATCAGGCCATCTTTATTGAAATCTCCAGAACATAGTGCGGGACCCTCTATAGAAAGCATATGGGGCATTAACCTGTCTCTGTCAAAATCTACAAAATTATTTTCTTTATGTACAAACGACACGCCTGAAAGTTCTGTAACATCTATGAATAAACTATTTGTAAGATGGAGATCAGTTTTATTTACATCTTTTTCAGTTGCATTATAGTCAATTGTTATAGTCTGATTAGCTTGAATATTATACACTTTAGAAAAAGAACCGTCCATCCAATAAATCGATAGAGAATCAATTTTATCTTTGTTCCCGATTCCAAAATGTGCTCTTGGGTCTATCGAAGATTCAAATCCACGTATCGGCATATGCTGATAAGTTAATTTCTCGTCCCCTACGTGAGCCGTTAGTCTAGTGCCCAGGGCCTGTGTATTTTTTCCGGTTCCTGTGATGATAATCTTTAAATAATTATTGTTAGGTTTTAATTGAACACTGTTGTTTTTATAAATATCGGCACTTGCATTTACATTATTAATTACTAAATCAAGATCGCCATCATTATCAAGGTCTACGTAAGCTGAGCCATTAGAATGAGAGGGGGCATCTAGTCCCCATTCTTTTGAAATATTTTGAAAATGCAAATTTCCCATATTACGATACATATAATTGGGAATTGGCATAGATGGGATTACCTCTGTTAATGCCTTAAAATCCACTCCATCTTTTGATATAACCTCTTTTGCAAATTCTTCGGTCGATATATAGTTAATATAATCCTGATCTGTCAGGTCTTTATAAATGCCATTTGCTATAAAAAGGTCTTTTAATCCGTCGTTATCGAAATCATTAATCAACGCGCCCCAGCTCCAGTCTGTAGCCTCGACGCCGAGCAATCTTCCCACCTCACTAAAAGTGCCATCTCCATTATTCAAATGAAACATATTCCGTGTGAACTGGTGATAATAATCATTTTCCAAATTATATTGATAGCGGTCCCAATTTTCAAATGTGGTTTTGGTTTTTAACCTATCATTTGGCTCCGGCAACATTTCCGTTACAAATATTTCAGGATAGCCATCATTATTTATATCTGCCATATCAGCACCCATCGATGCTCCGGAGATCGACTTCATTTGTTCTTCTAAATTTTCAGTAAATGTGCCGTCCCCATTATTCATATAGACGTAGTCCCTTTCAAAAAAATCATTTGACACAAAAATATCCTGCCATCCATCCAAATTTATATCCCCAACTGTGACGCCCAATCCGAATCCTATGATACTGCCATAGATGCCTGCTTCTTCGCTTATGTCAACAAAGACGCCATTATCATTTTTGAATAATTTATCCCCTCCGATTTCACTTCTTACAGGTCTTTCATTCTTTTTCAAATTAAAACTTCCAATTGCCTGAAATGAATTATTCAGAAGATAGCAATCTAAATCACCATCGCGATCGAAGTCGAAGAATGCAGCATGCGTTGAAAGTCCTCTATCCGCAAGGCCATACTTCTCAGCTTCCTCAACAAATGTATTATCGCCCTGATTGATAAATAATTCATTCTGTTTATTATCTCCATCTACATCTCCTGAACTGCATACATAGATGTCCATCCAGTTGTCACCATTTATATCTACCATGGAGACACCCGTTGACCATGCACTATTTCCTATTGTTCCTGAAGATTTTGAAATATCTTTAAATTCAAGTCCTTTTGCTCCTTTAGTGTTTTCACCCATATTTAGAAACAACTTGTTTTCATTCATATTGGAGGTGAAATAAATATCCATCCAACCGTCATTGTTGATATCACCTATCCCTACACCGCCACCATTATAAAAATTTCGGTATGTATAGATATTAAATTTCTGATCAAAGCTGAGCTGATTGATAAAATCCACATGGCTATCACTTACGGGAACTTTTTCAAAAAGGGTAGTAGGTATTTTTGCTCCTTTGCCACAACCTAATAACAGCCAGGTTGCACTAATCAGTAAACTATATAATACTATTCTTCCTTTCATATTTATTTCGACGATTTAAAAACTACCGGAACATCATCTCCGTTTCTCAAATCCGTATAAGCTATTTCTACTTTGTTTTCCACAGTATAATAAAGTACAATCTTCAAGTTTCCTGTGACACCTACATATGCTTTCCCAAAAATTGATCTTGGTACAATAGGATAAAATGTCACATTATACCAACGTTGCAACATCACTTTTGCTTCTTCCAATAAAAGTGGAGCAGCCAATTCTTTATTCCATGGTGCCCACGCATCATACTGGACAAAGGCAGGCATAGCACTTATCTTATCATTCGTAAAAGATGGATAGAATTCAAATCTTGCCGGTGCTTTAAGTTCGGTTAATTCAAAGGCAGCAGTAGTATTCCCAAAACCATCTCTTAATGCCCCTTTTCTATTTAGCTCCCAACAATGCTTGTAAAAATCTTTGGAAGGCATGCCAAAGTAGATACCTAAAAACAAGGTGTCAATTTGCACGCCAGATGACATTTCCTTTTTGACCAGTTGTTCATAACTTTTTACCTCTCCACACTGCGTGAACAATAGTGAAATCAACAGCACTTTCAGTATGACAATTAGATGATAGAATGATTTATTAATTAATTTCATATAAGGATAACTTCATATTATTTTTTGCAACTATAATTTTTTTATCGTAATATTTTATTTTTCTAATTTCTCCATGTTCAAAAAACCCAGAATTTTCATGCGAAATTGAAATAAAATGACCGCCGCCATTACCTTTTAAACAGACTCCATAACTTCCTTCCTGACCGCCTAGTCGTGGATTCCAACTATTCTGATTACCCCCCAATAACAAGTCCAGATGCCCATCTTGATCAAGATCATTTATCTCACAAGCATAAATAGAGGATAATTGGGCCTCGCCTGGAAATGGTATAAATTCAAATTTCCAATCGCCCAGATTGATCAATACTCCTGATCGGTTTTCCATTGCTTCGAGCACCAGGCTTCTGGATAACACCTCAGCAGGAAATATATTCTCAATACCCAGGCTTGCATATGTCTGATAATTTGGAATTGATTTAGCAAGTATCGGTAATTGTTTTACGATCTCATTTCTTGTATGAAATGGGACATAACCGTTTTCTCCTTTCAGGCAAAGGATTTGTTCAATCTTTCCATTTTGATCAAAATCATTTATGTACATTCTTGCCGGATGGAGCGAGTCAACCCGCAATTGATTATTCTCTCCCATATTTCCAAGAATGAAATCCAGGTCACCATCCTTATCAATATCCTTTGCTTCCATTAAATTCCAAAACCCTGACATGTTCTTTAGAAATGTTTCTTTTTCCAAAAACGTTCCATTTACATTTTCTAAAAACACAGGATTCATCCACTCTCCCACTAAGGCGATATCTTCATCCCCGTCAGAATCGAAATCTCCGGTGGTCACATCACTTACCATACCAATATCGTTGAGGGCAGGAGCTATAGTTTTTTTCGAAGTATTAAAAGTGCCAGTACCGTCGTTCGCCAATAAATAGGACGTGCCAGGCAATCCATATTGAAAAGGAGTACTATTAATTCCAACAATCAGATCCTGGTCACCGTCATTATCAAAATCCAGGTGGTCGACAGAAGAGCTGTTTTCAAATTTAAAATTTGGTAAAATCTGATTAGACATTACAAACTTACCACCGTTGTTAATATAAATTCTATCAATTAGTGCTCCGTTTACATTTCCAAATTCACTGGATCCGCTGGCCACATAAAGATCAAGATATTTGTCTCCATTTGCATCAAAGAAAATACAATCGGTCTCTTCATATTTATCTTCCGATGTAATCTCAACCGATTGAAAAGAACCATTTTTCTTTTGAATATATAATTTACCAAGTTGGCCACTTGCACCACCTATATAAAAGTCAATACGGCCATCATTATTTATATCCCCAGTGCAACAAGCAGGTCCTTCTCTACTGTTCATCTTAATTAAAAGCTGCTCTTTATCGAAATCAGAATATTGCTTTTCATGATGTTTGAAATCAATAATTCCTTCTAATTTTTTCAGAAGTGTTGGTTTGGGGGTATATAGATCATTCTTCTTTATAGTGCTATTCTCCTGGTGTAATTCAATTAAACCATTCACAGCAACAGCTTTTTCGACGCTCATGTATCGGTCATTTGGCCAAATGACTTCAATCGAATCGATGGTCTTATGATGGCCGAGACCAATATTGAGAATTGGATCTACTGAAGACATAAAACCTCTCTGTGGGAATAATTCTCTAAAATAAACTTGATCGGCAGTATGCACAAAAACCTTGGCCCCAATTGCTTGTGAATTGAAACTTTCACCTATTAATTTGATCCCGATATAATTAATCGAATCACTATTGTTCTTTAATAGAAAAGGAGGAGCATTAATATTATTGACTACGAGGTCCAAGTCACCATCATTATCTATATCACCATAAGCCGCTCCATTACTAAATCCTTTAAAGTCAAGTCCCCAGTCAGGGCCCATCTCCGAAAATTGCAGGTTTCCATTATTGCTGAAAAGACAATTGGCTATTGGTTCGGAAGGAATCTTCTCAATCAATCCTAACATTCCTTTTTCAGGATCATGTAATATTTCTCTGACTTGCGAAGCATCGGAGAAGAAGTTGATATAATCCTGATCTAAAAGATCAAGGTAGATGCCATTGGCTACAAATATGTCCTGATAACCATTCGCATCATAATCTGCGATAAGAGCACCCCAACTCCAATCGGATGCATCGACGCCTGCATATCTGGAAATTTCTGAATACACACCTTTCCCCTGGTTCAATTGCAATGCATTGCGAGCGAATTGTTGGAAATATCCATTTTCTTTATTGAGGGAAAATTTATTCCAATCTTCAAATTGTGCTTTAGTCTTATATCTCTGTTGATCGCGGGGTAACATTTCCGTTACAAATATTTCAGGTCGGGAGTCATTGTTCAAGTCCGCGATATCTGCTCCCATTGAACCCATACTTATCTCATTTGTCTTGTCTTCAATGCTTTCAATAAAGGTCCCGTCCTGGTTGTTGATATACATGTAGTCCTTCTCAAAGAAATCATTGCTTACAAATATGTCCGGCCAATTATCCCCGTTGAGATCTGAGATAGCGACACCAAGTCCAAAACCAATAGCACTTCCATATATTCCGGATTCTTCACTAACATCTGTAAAATGATGGCTTCCTTGTATCATCTCATTTCGATACAATTTATTTCCCCCTGCACTGTCTCTTTTTTCTCTTTGCCCTGGAATCAAATCATATCCACCGACTGTTCTGTATGAATTATTCAATAAGTAACAGTCCAAATCTCCGTCTTTATCAAAATCAAAAAACGCAGCATGCGTTGAAAGACCGAGATCCGCCAATCCATATTCTTTGGATTGTTCTGTGAAAGTGGGTAATTGATCACCTTCCTTTCCTTCGCTTAATCCATTATTTATGAATAATTCATTGTGTCTGTTGTCACCTTTGTTATCCCCGGATTTGCAAACATAGATATCTAACCACCCATCGCCATTAATGTCCACGACACTTACGCCAGTGGTCCATACATTTTCCGATTCAACTCCGGCTGTCTGCGTAATATTCTTGAAGGCGAAATCTCCTTGATTGATATACAATTCATTGTCTACCTGATTGCCGGCAAAGAAAATATCTAACAAGCCGTCATTATTAAAATCACCCAGCCCTACTCCTGCACCATTATAAAAATTTCGGAATGTATAGATATTGATGCTATCTGTCTGAGTCAATATATTACTGAACAGTATGCCTGAATGATCTGATGAAATCAATGAAAATCTCTTTTTCGATTCATCTTTTGCTGAATTTGTCGTACAGGAATAAAGACCGAAAAGGGCAACTATGAACATAGTAGCAGAAAAAAACTGAAAGGTCTTTGGTAAAAGGTGTATTACCTTTTGCATTGGATATGACTTAAATCATTCATCAGTATCAAAAGGCAGAGGTTTGGTTATTATTATAATTGCAATTGAAAAAAACATTGCAATTTCTCTTTGCCTTCAGTCGGGTTGCAAGTTAAACACTATAAATGTTCTATGCTTGCATCTTTGTTGACTTTGTTGTTATGTTAGATCCTTTGTTCAATTTCGGTCAGGTGCGATAACTCGAGAATAAATGAGCAAGACAAGCTTGATGCATGATGCATCATCCAAAAAGCTAAGTTCTGTATAGCAGAATATAAAAAAAAGCCCGTGCTAAAAATTAGCACGGGCTTTTAATATTTTAAATGCTCAACGCACTCTTAGTAACATTCATTTTGTACCAAGTTAGGATTCGCATCAATTTGTGATTTTGGAATCGGCATTAACTCCTTGCATTCAGGCTGCGCTGGCTTTTCCCACCATGCATCTGTATATACACCGAATCGGATCAAGTCAGTTCTTCTATGATTTTCAACAAACATTTCACGTCCTCTTTCAGCTAAGAGGTTTTCAGCCGTCAATTCTGTGAAAGGAACAGCTTCTACTCTATCTCGAATCATATTAACCAATGCCAACGCCTCTGAGCTACCTGGATCCGTTCTCCAAAGTGCTTCAGCTTTCATCAAGATGACATCAGAATATCTGAACACTGGAAAGTCATTGCTCATATCTGGCTGACCACCGACTTCTATTTCATATTTAGTAACCCTGGCACCGGCCTCTCTCCATGCATTAGGGAATAATTCATTGATATGTGCCCGGATCGTAAATGGTTCTCCGTCAGGATCCACGCCAGATGCCAAAGTACCTGCATCGGTTAATCTTGTTTTACCAGCAAGGTCCCATTGTGGGCCTATCAAGAAATTACTTCTTTGTCTTGAAGGACCATCTTCTGTATTAGGAGTTCCTTTACGTAAATCACCATCTTCATATGAATTATAAAAGTCTTCCATAGTACACCAACCATTCCATGGCTGAGCAGCAAGATTATATGTCTGCTGATTGATATAACTCAAAGTACGCATGACCCAATTCAAACCTGTAGCATTTACAGCATCATAAGGAATGGCAAAAATCATTTCTGAAGAGCCACCATTATCGATATTAAAGTTTGCAAAGTAATCGGACTCCATGGAGAAATTTCCTGAATTTATGATTGCGTTGCAAGCTGTAAGCGCTTTTGACCATTGTGCTGTACCAGTATAAACTTCAGCATTCAGATACAACTTGGCCAAAGCCATTTGAACGACCATTTGATTGACTCTACCATAGGTAGTTCCATCAACAGAAGAGCTAACTACTGGCAAGCTCGCTAGTAATTCAGACTCTACAAAGGCGTATACCTCTGCTCTTGAGTTAGTTGCTGGGTTTGGCTCAGCATCAGCAAAAGAAGTCACGATGGGCACATTACCAAAAAGATCAAGTAACCACATATAATATACAGCCCTAAGTCCTTTTAACTCACCAATGAATGGATCCGTTAGAGGATTAGCTAATTCTTCAAATTGAAAAATTAGTCTGTTACAGGTACTTACCGCACCAAATAGGAATCCATAAGCTCCATTAGGCTCTGGATCTTCTGCAGTCCAATTTTGCTGGTGCAATCTGACCCAGTGACCTCCGTCACCCCAGTCAGGTCCACGTGTCGGAACTGTTAATTCATCTGAGGAAACCTATTGAGTTGCTCCGTAACCGCCGGTTGCAAAGCCATACATAGCTGTATAAGCTTCTCCTAATGCGGCAATTAGTTCTTCTTCCGTCTGGAAAAAGTTATCTGCTGTAACCTCGCTGAAGATCTCTTCTTCCAGGTCGGTACAAGCTGGCATAAAAGCTATCGTGCACATAGTCAGCATGAATAGCTTTAACCATAATTTTTTATAATTATTCATTTTCTAATTTTTCAATTATTAATTAAAATCCAAGATTCACACCAAAGGTGAAACCACGTGCAGTAAAGTATGTATTCCTTCTGTCTATACCCACGGCCAATTTTCCGAATTCACTACTGCCATCCTGTAATCTTGGCTCTGGAGAAACTCCTGAATATCCAGTAATTGTGAATAGGTTCTGACCTGTTACGTAAACTCTGATTTTGCTAAAGTCCGAACTACCTGTATCAAATGAATAACCGACTGTCGCATTATCGAGTTTAAGGAAAGAAGCATTCTCTACGTGATAGCTCGAAAATTGAGGCTGATCAACAAGGTTTCTGATCTCATCTGCAGAAGTAGCTAAAATATTATAAGCTGAAATCTGAGAAGGAGCTTCATAGAATGCTCTAAAAGTATTAATCAAATCATGACCAAGAACCGCTCTGAAGAAGACATTTACATCAAAGTTACCCAGTGTTAATGAGTTGTTTAAACCTAAATTGAATTTAGGCCATCCGTTTCCGATAACTGCCCGATCACTAATATCATCCTGAACACCATCTCCATTTACATCGAGGAAGTTCCAGGAACCATCATCATTTACCGGCTTATTTTCGTCTACTACCAGTCCCCAAAGTATACCCAAATCAGCATTTTCCTGAAGTCGTACAAGTGGCGTACCATTTTGTCCCGGAGAACCCAAGTTAGCACCATCAATAAATCCACCGCTCAATCCTGTACCATCAGCATTGGTTAAAGAAACCAATTGTGGCGTAAACCATCGACTACCGGAAAGGGCAATGTTCCAATTTTTTCCGCTACCTAAATCAACAAGATAGTTTAAGGATAATTCAATTCCTGAATTAGATACCTCACCAATATTTAGTTTTGTTGATCCAAATAAGTTTGGTGGTTGCGGTACATTAAAAGTAAACAGACCATCATTAGTGGTTGCATTATAATATTCTAATGAACCAGTCAATTTGTAATCCATGATAGAAAAGTCTACCCCTACGTTATATTCTGTCTTTCTTTCCCATTTTAAGTTAGGATTAGGATTAGACACAGGACCATAACTTGGCACATATTCTCCATTGTAGAAGAACAAGTTGTTTCCAGGTCCAAATCTCTGAAGGGATAATAGACTCTGATCTACATTGGCTCCTGTCTGGCCATAACTTACTCGTACTTTCAATTGATCAAATCCACCCAAAGAGGCAGCTTTTACAAGATCCACACCCGCACTTACGGCTGGGAACAATCCCCATTTTTCGTCCACTCCAAATCTTGAAGATCCATCACGTCGTAAACTGGCGCTTAGAAAATATGTGTTGTCAATATTCAGGTTTGCTCTACCAAAGAATGAAATAAGTTTATTGGTATTTCTATAGGAAGAAACATCAGCAAATCCTTTAGCGAAATCTCCCGCACCTGATAAGTTATTAAAAGTGGTGGCATCTGTTAAGAAATCACCCGCCGAAATGCGTGTTCCTGAAAATTCAAAATCCTGGTATTCATACCCACCTAATAATCTTAATTCGGTATTTGAACTTAGGTCTTTGGTGTAATTTACTTCTACTCTGAATAGTTGATCTTCGCGCTCATCTGTATTGATTACAGCAAGACCATTTCTGTTTTCACCAACCCAGAAACTATTTTTATCATAGTACTGGTTGTTTACATAGTTTCCTCTCTGACGTGAGTAAAATACACCCACATTTAAATCATCTGTTAAGTCATAGACAGCTTTAATATTTGCTGTAAGACTTTTATCATCTGCTATATTAGGGTTTTGCTCAATTATTGCCACCGGATTGTAGTAATCAAACAATACTTCTTGCTGGTACCCATCCCATCTACCAAAAGCGGGATCGCTTTCATTCAATCTGATAGGCGAAGTTGGATTATGAATCGTCGCATATCTAAATGCTGCTTCATGTCCCAATTGGCTGTTCTCAACACTGGATGTGATATTTGCTGTAACACTTAATTTATCGTTCAATGCTTTTTGCGTAAGATTGGCCCGAAAGTTCAACCTGTCAAATCCTGTCTCTCGCGCAATACCCTTTACATCTCTAAAGTTTCCTGAGATCCTATAAGTGGTCTTGTCTGTACCTCCACTTAAAGATAGATTGTGTATATGTGAAACACCCGTCTGCGTTATTTCTCCAAACCAATCCGTGTCAGATCCTCTGTCAGCTCCTCCACCAAAAGCCTTATATTCTTCTCCTGTAAAAACATTGACTACACGATCCTTCGTTTCTACAGATACCTGGCTATTGAAGGTAACGGTTGAAACGCCAGCTTCACCCTTCTTTGTAGTTATCAGGATAACTCCTGCAGCACCACGCGTACCATATATGGCCGCGGCAGATGCATCTTTCAATACGTCAATAGACGCGATATCCTGTGGTTCAACGCTATTAAGGTCACCACCCAAAACACCGTCGATTACGATTAATGGTGATGAGCTTGCTCCTACAGAAGAAAGCCCTCTCAAACGAATATCGAAATCACCATTTGGGTTAGATCCCGGTCTGGCAATAACAAGTCCTCCTACTTTACCTTGAAGTAATTGTGTTGGACTGTTTACATTTCCCTGGTTGAAATCTTCAGCTTTAACTGAAGCAATAGAACTGGTTACTTCCCTTGTCTTTTGGGTTCCATAACCTGTGACAACTACTTCATCTAAAAATGCTCCTGCATCAAGGATGACGTCAATAGTAGTTTGGTTGCCGACGACAACTTCCTGATCGGTAAAACCTGTATAAGTGAATACAAGCGTTGCCCCAGCCGCCACACTGAGAGAATAAGAGCCATCGATGTCCGTGATAGTTCCGTTGCTGGTTCCTTTTTCAAGAATGTTGGCGCCAATTAGTGTTTCGCCATCAGCGTCGGTAACAACTCCTGACACAGTACTTTGAGCAAGCATCTGAGCAGAAGTCATTAAAACCAAAGCACAGACCATACTGACCAGAGTTAATAGTTTTTTCATACGACTAAATTGTTTGTTGATATAAATGTCTTCTAAATCCGCATTCCCAAAAGGGAATACGCACAAACTTAGACAATTTGCTCTAACTACTTGGAAAATTACTTGAACTAATCACGTGAAAAAGTCCACCTTAATCGATAACGGTATCGTTTATGTGGATAAATTTGTAAAACAAACCTCTGTCATGCGCACGACCCTTAAGGATATTGCCAAATACTTAAATGTTTCAACAACAACTGTTTCCAGAGCAATCAACGACAAAGATGACATAAGTCTTGAGATGAGACACAAGGTATTGAAAGTCGCGAAGATGTTAGATTACAAGCCTAATTCGGTGGCTATATCATTGAGAAAGAAGACAGCGAACAATCTGATCGGTGTCATTATGCCCGTTGTTGATCATCATTTTTTTTCAACTATACTAAGAGGAATAACGACCACAGAATTAAAAGATGACTATATGATCCTGATCGGCGAAAGCAATCATGACGTGGACAGAGAGAAGGAAATAATCA
The DNA here is from genome assembly GCA_029262975.1 of Saprospiraceae bacterium. Lineage (GTDB taxonomy): Bacteria > Bacteroidota > Bacteroidia > Chitinophagales > Saprospiraceae > JAJRXG01. The sequence goes on along the minus strand of JAJCYJ010000627.1, from coordinate 2,073 downwards.
ATAAATTTGGTGATCATTATGTTGCCGGAATTATATTCGTTCCATCGAGAAATAAGAATTCGAAAGACAATGTTCAGTTGCTTCAGAAAAGGCAAACACCTTTTATTCTTATCGACAGAACATTCAAAGATTTTGATGGTAGCTTTATTCAACATGATGATTTCCAGGGAGCCTTTAAGGCGACTTCTCATCTGCTTGAGAGAGGTAGACGAAACATTGTGCTACTAAAAGGAAGTGATGAATGTTCTGTATCTCAATCAAGATTAGAAGGATACCTCGCCGCCCTCAAAGCGGCGGACATAAGCTATGACCACGAATTGGTTATCTCTTGCACAAATGCTTCAAAATATGAAGGCTTTATGGCGTTCAAGAATATTTTAGAGTCACAAAAAAGACCAGATGCAATTTTTTGTATCACCGATCATTTGGCAGCCGGCGCTTTGGATTTTGCTAAATCCAAAAACATAAAAGTCCCGGAAGAATTATCAATCGTAGGCTACAGCAATTCCGAGATATCCCAAAATGTGACACCAACGCTAACTACGGTTGCACAAGATGGTTATGAAATGGGCAGACTTGCAAAAGAGTATCTGATAGAAATGTGCAATCACAAAAATGTCTCGCACCAAAAAGTGTTCCCCTCACATCTAATAGTCAGAGAATCCAGTTAGTCAGAAGTCCAAAGAGCCTTTTTCAATCCCGGGATAATCTTAATTGCATTTTCGTAGTATAATTTTTTCAATACCGTATCTGATAATCCGATCCCGTACATTTTCCAAAAGGCATGATATCTTTTGTAATACGGGAAATACTCATCTTCAGATTCCAAAACTCTGAAGTAGGTTGGATATTCAGCAGGTTGATAACTATCTTTTCCAAATAAGACCCTATCCTGGTACTTTTCAAAGAATTTTTTTGCCATACGTGGTTGTCTCCCAAGCTCGGCAATGACGGCTCCAATTTCCACATACATATTAGGCATTTCGTCAAGCAGCTGAGCTAACTTGTTCAGGTCATTAGGATACCAACCCATATGCGCATTTATAAAGGTAGTGCCAGGGTTTTTTCGAAAGATATCGTGTTGTTCTGCGATAATCGTCTCCCATGAGACCGGATCATTTGCTGAGCGTTTTCGTCCCGGTCTCAATTTAAGTTCCAGCCATCTTTCATTCAGACTGTCGTGGGCATCCCAAAAGGATTTTGGGTCGGCGCTATGTATTAATATTGGCAGACCGAGTTCTCCGCATTTTTTCCAGACCGGATCGATTCTCGGATCATTGATAGCGATGCGATTTCCCTGAGCATCGACATTTGTCATGCCCTGACTTTTATAGATTTTCAATCCCCTGGCGCCGATACTATGATCATATTCCAATTGTTTGATCGTACTTTCTGCCCAATCCGGCTCATCAATACTGCGCAATTCAATATTGGTAAAATTGATGATCCTATCCTGGTATCCATACTTGTTAATATTATCAACCATCTTTTTAAGACGCTCACCACCTCTTCCACTTAGATTGACTACCACCTTCATATTGAGCTCATCCATTTCTGCGATCAACTCATCAAGATTGCGTTCTGCCAAGCCCCAATGATGGCTGTGCACATCTACAAAAGGAAATTTTGCATGTACAATAGGATTCTCTGGTACCACCAATGTTGAAGGTGGGTCATAAGATTCGAAATCAATTGTAATACCAAGAGGTTCTCTTCTTTGGGCCTCTACCATCTGTGACATAAAAAAGGCCACTATCAAAAAACAAATACTTATTTTATTCATAATATAATTCCTATAAAAATAAAGGTACAATTTCCTTACGTCAGAAATTAAATTCAATCCCTCAATTCGAATGTGAGACCGGCATTTTCCTGCAGCCTCTTTAAATAAGGATCTCCAAGGGCGGTAGCTGGTGTTAAGAGCCCGGTAATTTTTGGACATTTTGCCCTGTCCTTTGCAAGACAAACAGCCGCCTCTCCGAGCATTTTACATGTCGATCCATACCACGGGTCTCTGTCTCCGGTCACTTTGGCATGAAATAATTGCCCTCCATCCATCTTAGCAATTAGTTT
>JAJCYJ010000626.1 GCA_029262975.1 Saprospiraceae bacterium | reverse complement strand
AGGGGTATACTGTTTCAAAGACTCGTTTATTTTACGATCATGAATTTGCCCATCTAAAACATATGAATGAATTTCCAGCCCGAGAGAATTTAAAAGAGTGGTTGGATGAAATAAAAAGTAAAGACTTAAATGTAGAAGTACCAGATCTGGATGTTGTCAGAAGTATAACCGATTAATTAGAAAACTACTTTCATCTGTTTTCCCTCAACCACATTTCTAATTACGCTTCTCTTTTTAATTTGCTGTCAAGCTTGTGTGCTTCAATCGCAAGTTGTATCAATCTATCAATTAGTTCGGTATTGGATAGTCCTGAAATCTTCCACAACGTTGGATACATCGAGATATCTGTAAAACCTGGAATCGTATTAATTTCATTGATGTAAATCTGACCATCTTTAGTTAGAAACATATCCACTCGTGCCATTCCTGAACATTCCAAAAGTATAAAAGTGGCTATCGAAATTTCTTTTATCCTGGCAACTTCATCCTCTGTCAATTTTGCAGGAATTTCAAGTATCGCCCCTTGCTCATCAACATACTTGGCTTCATACGAATAAAAACCATCTTTTGGGATCACTTCTCCGGGTGTAGATGCAATAGGATGATCATTGCCTAAAACTGCGCATTCAATCTCCCTTCCGATGACGCGTTCTTCAATGATTACTTTGTTGTCATATTCAAATGCCTTGTGTATAGCTGGTTTTAATCCTGCACGATTCTTTACATGGGAAATACCGACTGATGAACCGAGATTTACCGGTTTTACAAATAATTCTGTACCGAGCTCATCAATGATATGATCTACATCAAGTGAGTCGAGATCTCTTCTCCTTAGGGTCACCCATTTTGCATTTGGAATTCCGCCATCTCTTAATAAGCGTTTCATGACTTCTTTATCCATGCCTATTGCAGAACCAAGAATACCAGGTCCAACACAGGGTAGATTAGCGATTTTTGCCAACCCCTGGAGTGCACCGTCCTCACCATATGTACCATGCAAAACGGGAAAAAGAACATCTATAGAAGCCAATGGTCGACCGTCGCCTTTGGAAACACTTGTTATATAATGGTCATCTGTGTTCTGAGAAAACAAGATTTCTACTGTTGTATCATTCAGACTGATCTTCTTGGGATCTTTATTGTGCAACAATTGAATACTGTCTTGTTGGTAGTACCATTTACCCGACTTATCAATACCGATCAGGACTGGCTCGTACTTTTCCGGGTCCATAGATTTTATAATATTCTGTGCGGACAGCAGTGATATTTCGTGCTCTGTAGATCGCCCTCCAAATAGTACCGCCACTCTAATCTTGCTCATATAAGAATAATTCGATATACGAAGATAATGATTGCGAGCTTATACATGTATGAGTGGGCATCGCATTTTGAGCAAAGGGTTTAATAGAAACAAATGCATTATCAGTTGTCACCATTTTTGAAAGGGTCAAAAATATCGCCAACTGATGTCGGGATGGTACATTTAACAAGCGGTTTCCTCCTTCGGCAGACAGGTTTAACTCCCGGCTACGAACATACAACACCTCCGGTGCTGTCCATTTACACAAATGAGTGCTACCCTGGACAACTTATATCATCCACCACAAAATTCTCAATTGGAAGGTTAGCATTCAAACAGTTATTCATATTAAGAAAATTACTTATATTTAGAAATCTAATGCAAATAGTTATGATTAAAGCTGTATTTTTCATATTTATGATCTTAGCATGCTGGGAAGCTCAAGGGCAATTTAAAGATATCAGCCGGCTCGATCTTTCAGACAGGTTCATTGCATTTATTGCACCTAACAGTACACCCGAATATCTCGATACACTCCATATGAATCTTGAGGCAGCAGCATTTAAAATTGCTTTAAAGGATTTTGTATATACGACGGATGGGCAATTAAAGTCTTTTTATGCGAAGATTGTATCTGATTGTGCAGATGGTCCCTCAACATATGAAGGTATCACGGACTTCGGTGCAAAAAACCAATATCCGATTGCAGCTTTGTTTATCGGTCAGGATTGTTCGAGTGGAGCATTTACAACGACTTATGATAATATGAAGTCTATGTATAATATCTTCTATCCTGATCAAAACCCAAAGTATGTCTTTCACGCCTGGTCCGGACCTTATGAAGATGTGAAGGATGTCGCATGGAATTCAAATTTTACGGTAAAGGTTAACGAAGAGCATTAGGCCGTTCCTCAGGTTGAATGAATACTCCAAGCTAAATTTGTCCATCTTTTTTCAATAAGTCTGTGACTTCTATTAAATCTGGCCTTATGTCATTACGTCGTAATGAAGAATTTGCGTATAATTGAATTCAGATCAGAATCAGGATATTGATATCGTAACGAAAAGACAAGGATTCGACTGCTCACATCTGATGACCGGATACAATTCTTTTCTATTTGTTACTTCTGACTGAACTTGATTTAATTATACTTAACCAATCAAATCTGTCAGAAAATGAGAATGAAGTATTTTATGTTTATAGTGGTTGTCTTCGCAATGACGACCTCATCCTGTGTAAGTAAGAAAACACTCGATGAAGAATTAGCCAATTCAGATCAATTAAGCCGAAATCTTGCTAAATGTGGAGAAGACTTAAATGCCCAAATGGCGCTGGTTACACAATGTGATCAAGACAAAGAAAAACTACGAGGAGACATCCGTACACTCCAGGGTACCGTAAGCAGTAAGGATGCTCAGATAGCTGACCTCCAAGGTCAAATAGTGGATCTCAGAAAACAAAGAGACGCGCAAATGGAAACAGTCACAGGTCTAACTGTACTGTCTCAAAGCGCAAATCAGAATATTAACAAAACACTCGGTCAACTTGAGAAAAGAGATGAATATATCGGTCTGCTTAGGGCCGCTAAGACTAAAGCTGATTCTATCAACCTTGCTCTTGCTGTTAATTTAAAAGGTCAACTTAGTGATGGAATAGCAGATGAGGATATCACGGTGAAGCTTGATAAAACAGTAGTTTTGATTAATCTTTCAGACAAAATGCTCTATAAATTGGGTAGTTCAGATCTTTCAACAAGAGCAAAGGAAGTATTGGCCAAAATCGCTTTAATCGTAGAATCAAGACCCGATCTTGAAGTTATGGTAGAAGGATATACTGATGACCGTCCGATAAAGAGGGATTGTTTTGTAGATAACTGGGATCTCAGTGTGAAGAGAGCTACCTCTGTCGTCAGGGTTCTTCAAAATGATTATAACATTGATCCTAATCGTTTGATTGCTGCAGGCCGCGGAGA